>DATAOG010000609.1:0-1748 GCA_036265855.1 Geminicoccaceae bacterium
ACCAGCTCGAGCAGCTCGCCGCCGCATTTCCGGGCGTGATCACGGGTGTGCGCGGACAGGGGCTGCTGCTCGGCCTGGTGTTCGGGCCGCCGAACACCGAGATCAGCAGCCAGCTGATGGCCCGCGGCCTCCTGACCGCGCCGGCCGGCGACAACGTCGTGCGGCTGCTGCCGCCCTTGATCATCGGCCAGGCCGAGATCGACGAGGCGCTCGCGATCCTCGAAGAGCTCTGCCAGGAGCTGGCCGGGCAGGAGGCGGCGCAGTGACCGGCCCGCGGCACTTCCTCGATCTCGACGAGCTGGACGCGGGCACGCTGCGCTCGATCCTGGATCTGGCCGGCGAGCTCAAGGCCATCGGCGACGGCAAGGATCGCTCGCGCCTCGCCGGCAAGGCGGTGGCGCTGATCTTCGACAAGCCCTCGACCCGTACCCGGGTGTCCTTCGAAGTCGCCGTCAAGGCATTGGGCGGCGATGCCGTGGTGCTCAACACCAAGGACATGCAGCTCGGCCGCGGCGAGACGATCGCCGACACCGCGCGCGTGCTGTCCCGCTACGTCGATGCGATCATGCTTCGGACCGACTTCCACGCGAAGTTGCGAGAGCTGGCCGAGGCGGCGAGCGTGCCGGTGATCAACGGGCTTACCAACCGCTCGCATCCCTGTCAGATCATGGCGGACGTGATGACCTTCGAGGCGCACCGCGGCGCGGTCCGAGGCCACACGCTCGCCTGGACCGGTGACGGCAACAACGTCGCGACCTCCTGGATCCACGCCGCCCAGCGTTTCGACTTCAAGCTGCGCCTCGCCTGTCCGGCCGAGCTGGCGCCCGCCCCCGAGGTGCTGGCCTGGGCGGCCGAGCGCCAGGCGCGGGTGCAGCTGTTCGAAGATCCCCGCGAGGCGGTCGCCGGCGCCGAGGCGGTGATGACCGATGTCTGGGTCTCGATGGGTGACGGCGAGCCCGAGCGCCGGCGCCGGCTGCTGACCGACTACCGCGTCGATGAGGCGCTGATGGCGACGGCTGAACCGGGGGCCCTGTTCATGCATTGCCTGCCCGCCCATCGCGGCGAGGAGGTGAGCGCAGCCGTGATCGATGGTCCCAGATCGGTCGTCTTCGAGCAGGCCGAGAACCGGCTGCATGCGCAGAAAGGCATTCTCGCCTGGTGCCTCGGCTGACGGCTGGCGTGACAGATTGGGCTCGATGATCGCAAGGCCCACCGGCGATAACCTGCTTCGCCCCTTCCAGCTCGAGCGCTCGGCGCTGCGCGGCCGTCTGGTCCGCCTAGGCGGTCTCGTGGACCGGGTGCTGACCGGGCACGACTACCCCGACCCGGTGAGCCGGCTGTTGGGCGAGCTCCTCGTGCTCGCGGCGACGCTTGCCGGCGGGCTCAAGTTCCGGGGCACCTTCAGCCTGCAGATCAAGAGCGCCGGTCCGGTCTCGCTGATGATCGCCGACTGCACCAACGACGGCGCGATGCGCGGCTTTGCCAAGTTCGATGCCGGCGGCGTCGCCGCCGCGACCGGCGCCGGGGTCGCGGATCTGCTGGGCGAGGGCCATCTGGCACTCACCGTCGACCAGAGCGAGGCGGGCCAGACCTATCAGGGGATCGTCGAGCTTGCGGGCGCGACGCTGACCGAATGCATGCAAACCTACTTCCGGCAGAGCGAGCAGGTGCGAACCGGAATCGAGGTCGCGGTCGATCGGATCGAGGACCGCGACCAATGGCGCTGGCGGGCCGGCGGCATCATGGTC
>DATAOG010000610.1:0-3324 GCA_036265855.1 Geminicoccaceae bacterium
GCGAGGACGGCCGCTTCGTCCGCGCGCAAACCCAGTTCCGCAGCTGGATCACCGAGGACGGCCGGCCCGGGCCGACCGGCTCGGGCGGGTTCAAGGCCGAAGCCGGGCGCTACCACCTGTACGTTTCGCTCGCGTGTCCCTGGGCGCATCGCACGTTGATCATGCGCCGGCTGAAAAGCCTGGAGAATGCGATCGGGGTCTCGGTGGTTCACTGGCACATGGGCCCGAAGGGGTGGGAATTCAGGGACGCTCCGGGCGCCACGGGCGACCGGCTGTACGGCCTCGAATACCTCTACCAGCTCTACGCGCAGGCCAAGCCCGGCTACACCGGTCGCGCCAGCGTGCCGGTGTTGTGGGACCGGGAGACCAGGACGATCGTCAGCAACGAATCGGCCGAGATCATCCGGATGCTGAACAGCGCCTTCGACCGGGTCGGTGCGCGCGGGCCGGACTTCTATCCTGAGCCACTGCGCGCGACCATCGATGCGGTCAATGCGCTGGTCTACGAGCACATCAACAACGGCGTCTACAAGGCCGGCTTCGCGCGCCGGCAGGAGGCGTACGAGGAAGCGGTCATCAAGCTCTTCCAGACGCTGGATGATTTGGACGATCACCTGGCGAGCCGTCGCTATCTCGCGGGCGAGCAGATCACCGAGGCCGACATCCGGCTGTTCACGACGCTGGTCCGCTTCGATGCGGTGTACGTCGGCCACTTCAAGTGCAATCTGAAGCGCCTGGTCGACTATTCCAATCTGTGGCCGTACGCGCGCGAGCTCTACCAGCACACCGGGATCGCGGGGACGGTCGACTTCGACCACATCAAGCAGCACTACTATGGCAGCCATCCGCAGGTGAATCCGAGCGGGATCGTGCCGCTCGGGCCGCTGGTCGACTGGGACGAGGCGCCGGGCGGGGTCGACGGCGGCCGAAAGCGTCGCCTGCGTCGCCAGGCGATGCTGGCACTGCCGCTGCTGTTCGCGGCGCTCGCCAGGCGTGCGCTGCAACCGGTGCCGGTCGACTAGGAGCGCGCCTCGAGACCGGGCCGAGCTCGCGCCGGCCGGCCGGCGGCGCCCTCAGGCGTGGCCGGCCTCGCTCGAGAGCAGCGAGAGATCGATCCCGAGCTTGGCGATCGCCCGCTGCCATTTGGCCTCGTTGTCGAGGCCGAACACGAGCTCGAGATCGGCCGGGACCAGCAGCCAGCCGTTGGCCTGAATCTCGGCATCGAGCTGGCCGGGGGCCCAGCCGGCGTAGCCGAGCGCCAGGACGCGCCGGCGCGGGCCGTCGCCCTGGGCAATTGCCTTCAGCACGTCGATGGTCGCGGTGAGCGCGATCTCGTCCTCGATCACCAGGCTCGAATCCTGGAGATAGTCGGTGGTGTGCAGCACGAAGCCGCGGCTGGACTCGACCGGGCCGCCGAAATGGATCGGCAGGCTGCCGCCGCTGGCGGTCCGCTCGACGCCGATCTGCTCGAGCAGGCCGTCGAAGGTCAGGCTGTCGATCAGTCGGTTGATCACGAGCCCCATCGCGCCTTCGGCCGAGTGGGCGCAGAGATAGACCACGCTCCGGGCGAACCGGGGGTCGGTCATCTGAGGCATTGCGACCAGGAGCTGGCCGGCGAGCGAGCTTCCGGTGACGAGCGGACTCGGGCCCTTTGCCATGCCCCAACACTTAGACCCGAAGCCCTGGCCCAGCAAGGGCGCCGGTGGTCCGCCGCAGAGCGCGAGCCGGAAAATTTTCTTCCCCCGCGGTCGTTGCCTGGCGGCCGGCGCCGTGCCAGATTGCGCGCCGCGCGCGACCCGGATCCGGGCGCGGCGACGGCAAGAGAAGATGCGATCTTCCGAGGAGGCTCCGATGACGATTCAGGTCGGTGACAAGCTGCCGGAGGCGAAACTCAAGCGCCTGACCCCGGACGGCATCAAGGACGTGTCGGTCAAAGCACTCACCGGCGGCAAGAAGGTGGTCCTGTTCGCGGTGCCGGGCGCCTTCACGCCGACCTGCTCGGAACGGCATCTGCCGGGCTTCGTCGAGCAGGCGGACGCGCTCAAGGCCAAGGGCATCGACACGATCGCCTGCGTCGCGGTCAACGACCCGTTCGTGATGAGCGCCTGGGAGAAGGCGCGCGGCGTCGAGGGCAAGGTCGAGATGCTCTCGGACGGCAACGGCGAGTTCACCCGCGCGCTCGGGCTCGGCTTCGACGGCAGCGGTTTCGGGCTCGGCCAGCGCTCCCGACGCTACGCGATGGTGGTCGACGACGGCACGGTCAAGACGCTGCTGGTCGAGGAGGTGCCGAGCCAGGCCGAGAAGAGCAGCGCGAGTGCCATACTCGCGACCCTCTAGCCGGCCCTAGCGGGTCCGCCCCCGGACCGGGCCGAGGCCGCCGGCGCCGCGGCCGGATCGCCTGAGCGTCCGGCCTTGATCGCCTCGCGGGCGAGCTGGTCGGCGCGCTCGTTGTCGGGATGGCCGGCGTGGCCCTTGACCCAGTGCCAGGAGATGTCGTGGCGGGCTAGCGCTCGCTCCAGGCGCTGCCACAGGTCCTGGTTCTTGACCGGCTGCTTGTCGGCGGTGCGCCAGCCGCGCGCCTTCCAGGCCGGCAGCCAGGTGGTGACGCCCTGGCGCAGGTAGTTGCTGTCGGTGAACATCCGGACGGTCATCGGCCGCTTCAGGGTCTCGAGCGCATTGATCGCCGCCTCGAGCTCCATCCGGTTGTTGGTGGTCGCGGGCGCGAAGCCGGCGAGCTCGCGGCACCGGCCGCGCCAGCGCAGCACCGCCCCCCAGCCGCCCGGGCCGGGGTTGCCCGAGCAGGCGCCGTCGGTATGGATCTCGACCGGCTCGGCGCCGGCGGCTTCCGGGGTCGCCAAGGCTAGTCGAGCCCGTAGGCGCCGGGCCCGGACAGGCCGCGATGGAAGCGCAGCTTGTTCAGATACTCGAGCGGGTCCTTGGGCTGGACCAGGGCGCCCTCGACCCGGTTCTGCCAGTCGAACAGACGGGTCAAAAGGAAGCGGAGCGCGGCGCCGCGCGCGAGCAGCGGCAGGGCCTCGAGCTCGGCGCCCGTGAACGGCCGCACCGCCCGGTAGGCCGCGAGCATGTGGCGCGCCTTGGTGATGTTGAACGCGCCGTCCGGCTCGAAGCACCAGGCGTTCAGGCAGATCGCGAGATCGTAGGCGGTGATGTCGACGCAGGCGAAATAGAAGTCGATGATCCCGGAGACCTCCCGGCCCTCGAAGAACACGTTGTCGGGGAACAGATCGGCGTGGATCACCCCGCTCGGCAGATCGCTCGGCCAATGGCGCTCGAGGTCGTCGAGCTCGCGCGCGACCTCGTCCT
>DATAOG010000611.1:0-4130 GCA_036265855.1 Geminicoccaceae bacterium
TTTGCGGGCGTCACGTCGGCGAGCCGGCCGTCGCTCCTGGTCCCGAGATCGACCAGCGCGGTCGGCACGCCGGCCGCCCTGATCAGGTCGCGCACGTAGACGAGCTCGTCGCCCTTGGTGTCGCAGGTGCCGCACACGTAAGCTTTGGGCCCGCCCGCGATCGCTGCCATCCCCCGCCCCGCCTGCCGGTCCCACCGGCAGCTAATCTAGCAGGCTCCAGGGGGAAGCGTCAGAACAACGGGCCCAGCGGGATCGCGTAGGTCAGGTAATATTCTTCCTCGCCGGGATTGTACTCGTGGATGTGCGCGTTCGAGATGTGGGCGACCCGGAAGCCCAAGCGCTGGCCATTGTCGAAGCGGTAGGCGAGCTCGGCCGATTCCCGGAACTGGAAGACGCCGCCCAGATCCTTGCTGTCGCCCTGATGGTAGCCGCCGAGCGCCAGCATCGGCGTGAAGTAGACCTTGCCGACCGAGATGTCGCTGTAGAGGCCGAAATAGCCGAACAGGCCGCCGTCGGTGTTGGCCATGCCGCCGATCGCCGGGCCGATCACGAACAGCTTGCGGCCGAGGCGATACTCCAGGGTCGCGGCCGCCGAGCCGTCGTAGGATTCCTTGAACGGGTCGAAGGCGCCGAGCCCGAGCATCAGCGCGTCCGCCTCGTTGCCGTGCACGACCACCGGGCCGAGCTGGAAATAAGGCGTGGTCGGCCGCTCGTCGGCACGGGCGACCCCGGGCCCGGCACCGGCCAGGACGACACCAATGAGACCGGCCAGGATACTGGACGCGAGCGCACGGCGCATTTTCCCCCCGAGATCAAGCCGGCAAATCACTGCGAAGGCCGTTAAAGAGGCTCTGCCGCAATCACGCAAGGGTTCGTCACGTCGGCCCGGCCAGCTTCTTGATCTTCTCCTCCAGCATCGCGATCAGATCGGAGGCACCGCCGCCCTTCAGCACGGCGGCGAATTCGGCGCGCTGCCGGGCGAGCTCGCTGAACTTGGCATCGAGCAGCACATCGATGATCCGCCAGCCGTCCGGGAACTGCTTGAGCACGTAGTTCAGCCCGACCGTCGCCTGGCCCGGGCGCACGAGTTTGGTCTCGATCACCTTGGCATCGCGCGGGCCAGGCCCTTCGGCCAAGATTTCGAAACTCTGGCCGTTGAAGCCATCAAAGTGCGAAGCGTAGTTCGCGGTGCTCATCTCGGCGAACAGCTCGATGAGCCGCGCCTGCTCGGTCGGGCTGAGGTCGGCCCAGCTGCGCCCGACCGCGACCTTCGTCATGAAGGGAAAATCGTAGCTTCGCCTGAGGACCGGGTCGAGCATCTGGAAGCGGCCCTGGTAGCCGAGTTCCGCAGCCTTGTGCATGCTCTCCAGGAGCGCCGCATGCAACGCCTCGACCACGGACCGCGGGTCCGAATCGGCCTTGACCGGTGCGGGCAGGACGGCCAGCAACACCAGTGCGCCACACAACCACTTGATCAACCCCGACCATCTGTGCTGTCTACCCGGCACCGGAGCAACCTCCCCGAAAGCTTGACGTGATCCGTTTCGCTCGCGCCTGCAAGGTCCGCCAGCTTGCCTGAACGAGGCTTGAGCGCCGCGTGGCGGTGGCTCCTGACGTGGTGGATCGACCATCTCCACAAGTGCTCGTTCTCTGTCGCTCTGGCCGCGCTCGTCCTGAGCGCAGCAGCCTTGGGCTATGCCCTGCCGCACCTCGGCATCAACACCAGCACCGAGGACATGATTTCGGCCGATGCCGCGTTCCGGCGCCATCACGCCGCCTTCGTCCAGGCGTTCCCCCAGTTCTCGCACCCGATCGTCGCAGTGATCGAAGGCGCCACGCCCGAGCGGGTCGAGGAAGCGGCCGGCGCTCTTGCCAAGGCATTACGCGCCGACGGCGAGCATTTCGTCGCGGCGGATGTCGAAGCCGGCGATCCGTTCTTGATAGCCCACGGTCTGCTCTACCTCAAGGTCAATGAACTCGCCGACCTGACCGACCGTCTGGCGGCCGCCCAGCCCTTGCTGGCAGTGCTGGCCGAGGCGCCGAATCTGAGCGGTCTTGCGAGCTTGGCCGAGCTCGCGTTGCGGCAGCCGGGGGCAGGCGGTTCGCTTCCACCCGAGCTCGATCGGCTGCTCGCCGCCATGGCTGGACCGCTCGAGGCGCAGCTCGCCGGCCGCGCCGGCGAGCTGTCCTGGCGCCAGGCGTTGGAGGGCGGCGACCCGGCCGTGCCGAGCCGGCAGCTGGTGATCGCGGAGCCGCGCTACGATCCGAACTCGCTGGCCGTGGCCACGCCCGCGATCGAGGCGGTGCGCGCCCACGCCCATGCCCTCGGCATCGACACCGGTTCGGGCCTTCGGCTCTCGATGACCGGTGAGGCGACGCTGAACCAGGAGGAGCTGCAAAGCGTCCGCGCCGGCGCCACGGTTGCAGCTGTGCTCAGCACTGCCGTCGTCACCGTGCTCCTGATCTGGGGCGTGCGCTCGCTGCGCCTGATCGTCCACACCATGATCAGCCTCGGCGTCGGTCTGGTGTTGACCGCAGGCTTCGCCGCCCTGGTGATCGGACAGCTCAACCTGATTTCGGTGACTTTCGCCGTGCTGTTCGTCGGGCTTGGCGTGGACTTCGGCATCCACTTCGTGATGCGCTATCGCGAAGCGTTCGATGTCGAGGGCGGCCATGGTCGGGCGGTGGCCGCTGCGATCAGGTGGGTGGGCGGTCCGACCTCGTTGAGCGCGCTCTGTGCCGCGTTCGGCTTTCTGGCCTTCGTCCCGACCGACTATCGAGGACTGGCCGAGCTCGGCATCATCTCGGCAGCGGGCATGGTGATCGCGCTGCTCACGACCATCGTCCTTTTGCCCGCGCTGCTCGATCTGGTGCCACTTTCCGGCCGCGAGCGACCTCTCGGCAGGCCGCGCCTCCTGCCGGAAATCCAGCGCCATCCGCGCCCGGTCGTCATGGTCGCAGGGCTGGCGGCGCTGCTGTCGCTGATCCTGCTGCCGAAAGTTACGTTCGATTTCAATCCGCTCAACCTGAAAGATCCGCACAGTGAATCGGTCCGCACCTATCGGGCGCTCGCGGCCGACCCCGCGACCTCGCCGGATGTCGCCGAGATCCTCACCGGAAGCCTTCCTCAGGCCGATGCGCTGGCCGCTCAGCTGGTCCGCCTCAACGAGGTCAAGGACGCGCTCACGCTCTCGAGCTTCGTGCCCACGGACCAAGACGCCAAGCTCGGCCTGATCTCGTCCTTGGCCCTCTACCTCGATCCCAGCCTCCAGCAGGGCCATGCTGCCGTCCCGCTCGACGACGCCGGGCGGCAAGCGGCGCTGGCGCGCCTGACCGCGAGCGCGGAGGCAGCCAAGGCCCCCGGTCCCAACCCCGGCGCTGCACGGCTGGCCGAGGCGCTCGGGCGTTTCACCCAGACCAGGCCGTCCGCGGCTGCGGTCGCCGAGCTGGAGCGCCGGCTGACCGGGACCTTGCCGGCCCTGCTCGATCGTCTGCGCCAGGCCCTGGCTGCGGGTCCGGTCACCCTTGCGGATCTGCCGGACAACCTGCGCGCGCACTGGCTGAACCCGGACGGGCGTGCGCGGGTCCTCGTGCGGCCGCCGGGCCCGCTGACCGACAACGCCAGGCTGGAGGCGTTCGCGCGGGCGGTCCTGAGCGTCGCCCCCGAGGCCACCGGAACGCCGATCATGGTGCTGCAGGCGGGCGATGCCGTCGTCGGCGCCTTCCGGCAAGCATCCTTGCTGGTGTTCGGGGTCATCATGCTCCTCCTGGCCTGGGTGCTGCGCCGGCCGCGCGACATTCTGCTCGTGCTGGCGCCGCTCGGGCTCGCGGTGCTGCTGACCGCCGCGACCGCGGTGCTGCTCGGGCTGAGCCTGAACTTCGCCAATGTCATCGTGCTGCCACTGCTGCTCGGGCTCGGCGTCAGCGGCGCCATCCATGTCGTCATGCGCTGGCGCGTGGAGGCGTTCTCGGACCGGATCGCGGTGACCAGCACGCCGCGCGCGGTCCTGTTCAGCGCGCTGACCACGGTCGCGTCGTTCGGCTCGCTCGCGGTCTCGCCCCACCGCGGGCTCGCCAGCATGGGGCTGCTGCTGACCATCGCGATCCTCTGGAGCATCGTCAGCACCCTC
>DATAOG010000612.1:0-2670 GCA_036265855.1 Geminicoccaceae bacterium
GCTCGCGACCCCGGCGAACGGCGCGTGCACGACCGCGTGCTGCAGATCGAGGGCGGCCTGGTCGCGCGCCGCCTTGGCCTCGAGATAGGTCGGGTGCTGCTCGACCGGGACGTCCGGATCGCCGGCCAGATCTGCGAGCAGGCTGCGCAGCTCCTGCTCAGCCATGGCGACTCGCTGGTGCGCCACCTCGAGATTGTGCTGCGCCTCGTCATACTTGGCCTGCGAAGCGAAATCGCGCTTCGCCAGCTTGGCCTGGCGCTGGAACTCCTGCTCGGCGAAGTCGACGTCCTTGTGTGCGAGCTCGAGCTCCTGCTGCTTCTGCCGGTAGCTCGCCTTCAGCGCGCGCACGTCGTTCTCTGCTTTCTGGAGACGTGCCTGCGCCTGGGCGAGCGCGATCTTGAACGGCTGCTCGTCGAGCCGGAACAGCACCTGCCCGGGATCGACGGGCTGGTTCTCGCGCACGTCGACCTCGACGATCGGACCCGAGACGCGGGCCGTCACCGCCACCATGTCGGCGCGGACGTAGGCGTCGTCGGTATCCACGTAGCGGCCGCCCGTGATGTAGAAATAGCCGCCGACGATCAGGACCAGCGCCGGGCCGAGCAGCAGCAGCACGCGCCGCAGCCAGCGGCGTCGGCGCGCCGGCGCGCCCGCGGCCGATCGCGCCCGGGGCTCGGCCAGCGCGGTGCCGTCCGCGCCGATCGGGGCCGGGGGGGCCGGACGCTTGGACCACGGGAGCTTAGGCACGGGCAACCTCCGCCCGGACCAGATTGCCCTTGATCGTCTGCAGCGTCTGCAGCAGCTGCCGGCGCTCGCGGTCGGACAGCCCCTGCATCGCCTCCTCGCGGGTCTCGGCCGCGAGCGCCCACATGTCGTCGAGCAAGGGCTCGACCTTGACGGTCAGGAACAGGCGTTGCACCCGCCGGTCCGCGGGGTCGGGCCGGCGCTCGACCCAGCCCGCCGCCTCGAGACGGTCGATCAGCCGGGTCAGCGTGATCGGCTGGATCTCGAGCAGGTCGGCGAGACACGCCTGGCTCATGCCCTGATTCTGGGACAGCCGCGCAAGCGCCTGCCACTGGGGCTGGGTCAGTCCCAGCGCCTGCGCCCGGCGATTGAAGTTCCGGCGCAGCAGCCGGGCGACATCGACCAGCAGCACGCCGACGGCCTGATAGGGATCGTACATCGTTCCTGCATGCTTATAGTGAGCATGCTTATTATGGTCATCGGCGGCTCTGCAGACAAGAGCCGCGGATCAAAACTTCGCCGGCGGATCATCCAGCAATTCGACGCGGGCGCGGCCCGAGGCTGGCGGGTAAGCCGCTCGGCGGGCGGCGGCTGACCGATGCCCGGTCAGCGCAACATCTGCCAGGCGACTGCGATCCGGGTCGCGGTCGTGAGCCAGCAGAGGCCGCCGAAGATCCAGGCGATCGGCCCGAAATAGGCTGGAAACAGGCAGGCGAGCACGAAGGCCGCGATCGTCTCGGTGCCCTCGGTCAGGCCGCCCAGATAGTAGAGCGACTTGCGGCCGCGAAGCTCGGTCGAGAGGCCGCGCTTGGCGGCCATGATCGCAAACGCGAGGAAGGACGTGCCGGTGCCGACGAAGCTGAACACCAGGAACGCCGCGGGCAGGCCGTTGGCGGGCGGGTCGGCGAGCGCGAAGGCGAACGGGATGCCCGAGTAGATGATGAAGTCGAGCACGATGTCGAAGAAGCCGCCGAGATCGGACTGGCCGCGCTGGCGGGCGATCGCGCCGTCCAGGCCGTCGAACAGCCGGTTCAGGAGCAACAGACCGAGACCGGGGCCGTAGGCCTGGCGCGCGATCGCGGCCATCGCACCGAGCCCGAGGGCGAAGCCGATCCAGCTTGCGGCGTTGGCCGAGACGCCGACCGCGGCAAGCGGCCGGCTCAGGCGCTCGAGCGGCGGGTCGATCAGCCGGCGCAGGCGCGCGTCCAGCATCGCCGGCCGGCGCGGGTCGGGACTTTGATCAGCCCTGGTCGGGGTTGGACGGTCGGGGGTCGGTGCGCGGCCAGCCGAGGCTTACGACCCGCCCCGGGCCGGCCCGGCCTGGGGTTGCCGGCCCCGCCTCCTGTTCGTAGCGGCGGCGCAGCCGATAGGCCGACCACCAGCCGACCGGCAGGCTCGCGAGGTAGACGACGCCGACCGCGAGCAGCGTGTACCAGGGCTCGCTCGAGAGCGCGGCGACGAACATCCCGACGAAGATCAGGGTCGGCAGGATCCAGTCCGGCTTGACCCGGACGACCGCGGTCTTGATCGAGAAGGTCGGGATCCGGCTCACCATCATCAGCGCCACGAACACCATGACCGCGGCGTTCAGGATCCAGGATCGCGACCAGTCGGCGCCGGTCGCGAGCGCCACCAGCAGCGGGATGATCGCGCAGCCGGCGCCGGCCGGCGCCGGCATGCCGGTGAAGAAGCGCGCCATCCAGGGCGGGCGGTCGGCGGCCTCGATCTCGGTGTTGAAGCGGGCCAGCCGCAACGCGCAGCAGGTCGCGAACAGCAACGCCAGCGCCCAGCCGAACGCCTTCACCTGGTTGAGCGACCATAGATAGACGAGGATCGCCGGCGCGACCCCGAAGCTGAGAAAATCGGCCAGCGAATCGAGCTCGGCGCCGAGCTTGGAGGTAATCTTCAGCAGCCGCGCCGAGCGGC
>DATAOG010000613.1:0-1718 GCA_036265855.1 Geminicoccaceae bacterium
ATGCCGATCAGGCCCGCGTCGGCCAGCAGCTGCACGCCCATCCCTAGCAGCCAGTCGCAATCGGCGCTCCCCGGGCCTTGGCAGATCGCGAGCGAGGTCTGCGGCAGCACGAACGGCAGCAGCGCCACCGAGGGCTCCGCGGATCCGCCCGGCTCAGGACGGTCCCGCAGGATACGCAGATGGTAGCTCGTGGCGCCCAGGATCGAGCCGGCGAGTCCGGAGCCGATATCGGCAAGGCCGGCGGCGAGCGCGCTTGCCAGCAGGTTCGGCGGCGCCAGCACCACCGTCGTCCCGGGACGCAGACCGGTCGCGGCCGCCGCGGCTCCGGTCAGGAGCCCGTGATGAGTGGTCCCGTCGACGACCTTCGGCAGCAGCCGCTCGACCTCTTCGAGGCGCAAAAGCTGCAGGACCACAGGATCGTAGGCACGGGTGCGGCGGTTGCCGAAGCTCGCAACGCCCTCGGCGGCATCGGTTGCCCGCTCGCCGGTGCAGCAGAAGTATAGCCAGTCCTTGGCCCCGAACGCGGTGGCGGCGCTCTCCAGGAGCTCGGGTCGATGCTGGAGCAGCCAGGCGAGCTGCGCATTGGCGCGCGTGCTGTCGGCCGGCACGCCGGTGATAGCCTGAACCCCGGCGGCGAGCCCGTTCTGCTGCCAGCCCGCGACGATCGACTGCACGGGGTGGGCAGGACCGGGCCAGGCTGGCGCCACCGGATCGCCGTCCTCGTCGATCAGCCAGGCGCCGCCGCTCTGCCCGGTGATCGAGAGCGCCGCGGTGCGCGGGGCGAGGTCGGGGACGAGCCCCGCAAGCTGACGCAAGGCCTGGGCTGCCGCCTGCCACGTCTCGCCCAGATCCTGCTCGGGTCCATGCTCGAGCCAGGCGACCGGGCTTGCGGTCGAGACCGCTTGGAGCTCACGGCCGGCGCGGTCGAACGCGATCGCGTCGATCCTGTCCCCGCCGGCGTCGAGACCGATCAGGATCTCGTTCGCCTGCTGCACCGATCCTGGTTCCATGGCCGGGCCATGGGGCGATATCCTTGGCCACGATCGTTAGCATTCCGCTACCTGGACCGGTGCGCTGCCCGTTTAGGCGGGCTCGCGCCAGACGCCGGTACCCTTCAGCGCCGGATAGAGCGCACCGAAATCCCGGTAGAGTTCGGCATAGCGGGCGCTCAGCCGGGACTCCGGTACCTCGGGCTCACCCTCGGTGCGGACCGCGGCCGCGACCGCGGCATCGACGTCGGGGTGCACGCCGGCCCCGACCGCGGCGAGCAGCGCGGCGCCGAGCGCCGGCCCTTCCTCGACCGCGAGCCGTTGCAGGCGCACGTCGAGCACGGCCGCGAGGATCTGCCGCCAGACCGGACTGCGGGCGCCGCCGCCGACGGCCTGGAGCTGATCGGGCGCGACCCCGAGCCGCTGCATCAGGACCAGCGAGTCCTTGAGCGCGAAGCACACGCCCTCGATCAGGGCTCGGGCCAGATGGCGCCGGTCATGAGCGAGCGTCAGCCCGATCCAGGCGGCGCGCGCGTGCGGGTCCATGTGCGGCGTCCGTTCCCCGCTGAGGTAAGGCAGGAAGAACAGCCCGTCCGCGCCGGGGGCGATCCCGGCGGCGGCCGCGATCAGATCATCGAACGAATTGCCGGCCGGCCCGCCCAGGAGGTCGCGGAACCACCGCAGGCTGCCGGCGGCCGACAGAATAACGCCCATCAGATGGTATTGGCC
>DATAOG010000614.1:0-2333 GCA_036265855.1 Geminicoccaceae bacterium
CCTGTCGCTCGCGATCGACCTCGAGCTGCGCGGCATCCCGGTCGTCGTGCTCGAAGGCCGGACCGGCGCCGCCACCGGCTCGCGCGCGATCTGCTACGCCAAGCGCTCGCTCGAGATCCTGGACCGGCTGGGCGTCGGCCAGCGGATGCTTGACAAGGGCGTGACCTGGAAGCTCGGCAAGGTGTTCTGGCGCGACCGGATGGTCTACCAGTTCGATCTGCTGCCCGAGTCCGGGCACCGCATGCCGGCGTTCGTCAACTGCCAGCAGTACTATCTCGAGCAGTTCCTGATCGACCGGGCCGAGGAGCTCGGCATCGACCTCCGCTTCGGCCATCGGGTGGTCGACGTCGCGCCGGCGGCCGATCGGGTCCTGGTCCGGATCGGGACCCCGACCGGCGAGTACGCGCTCGCCTGCGACTGGCTGCTCGCCTGCGATGGCGCGCGGAGCACGGTGCGACACGCGCTCGGGCTTGGCTTCGAGGGCAGGGTGTTCAAGGACAAGTTCCTGATCACCGATGTGCGGATGGACGCCGAGTTCCCGCCCGAGCGCTGGTTCTGGTTCGATCCGCCGTTCCATCCCGGGCAGTCGGCGCTGCTCCACAGCCAGCCGGACCAGGTCTGGCGGATCGATCTGCAGCTCGGCTGGGATGCCGATCCGGAGGCCGAGATCAGGCCCGAGCGCGTGCTGCCGCGGCTGCAGGCCATGCTCGGCAAGGACCGGCCGTTCGAGCCGATCTGGATCAGCGTCTACACGTTCCGCTGCCGGCGGCTCTCGAAATTCAGGCACGACCGGGTGATCTTTCTCGGCGATGCCGCGCACGAGGTCTCGCCGTTCGGTGCCCGCGGCTTCAATTCCGGCATCCAGGATGCCGACAATCTCGCCTGGAAGCTCGCGGCCGTGCTCCAGGGGCGGGCGCCCGAGCGGCTGCTCGAGAGCTTTGATCAGGAGCGGCTGGTCGCGGCCGATGAGAACATCCGCCACTCGACCCGCTCGACCGAGTTCATCACGCCCAAGAACCAGGCGAGCCGCGCCTATCGCGATGGCGTGCTGGCGCTCGCAGTCGATTTCCCTTTCGCCCGCAGGATGATCAACAGCGGTCGCCTGTCCACCCCGACCCGGCTCGACTTCTCCGCGCTCAACACGCCCGATCCCGATGCGTTCGAGGGCGGGCTCGTGCCGGGCTCGGCAGCCGCCGACGCGCCGCTTATCCGCGATGGCCGGACTTGCTGGCTCCTCAACCAGCTGAGCCACGGGTTCACGCTGCTCGTGTTCCTGGACCAACCGGACATGCTGAGCCCGCGGCTCGCGAAGGCTCTGGGCGCGCTCGCCCGGGCGCCGGCGCCGATCGCGACCCTGTTGATCCTGCCCGGCGGCGCGCCCGCGATTCCGGCGCTGCACGGCCTGCCCGCGCTGACCGATCCCGGGCAGATCGCGGCTGCCCGGTACGCCGCCGACCACGGGACCTGCTATCTGATCCGGCCCGACCAGCACGTCACGGCGCGCTGGCGCGGCTGCGATGCCGAGCGGGTGCGCAGCGCGGCGCGCCGGGCGCTCGAAGGCGCGTCGACGCCGGCCATGGCGCCTGCGGAGAAGTGATCATGGCCAGCGCGCTCGAGACCGGCCCCGCGGCCGACCCGGATACGATCTACCAGCTGCTGGTCGAGGCGCATCGCGATCTCTCGGCCGAGCAGAGCGTGCTCGTCAACAGCAAGCTCATGCTGCTGCTGGCCAATCACATCGGCGATCCGGCGGTGATCGCGGCGGCGGTCGCGGCGGCGCGCCAGGGCATGGTCGAGCCCACTGGCGCGACGTCGCCAACAGGCCAGGATCGCCAGGCCTGAACAGACCCTACTGAGCGCGCACCGTGGTCCCGGAGATCCGACGCATCAGCTTGCCGTCGACGATCCGCTCGAAGTGGATGTCGAGGCCCTTGTCGGTCAGAATCCGATCGTAGATCTGCAGCTCGTAGGTACCATCCGCGAGCACCTCGAACGCGTAGACGTGCAGGCGTGGTCCGTCGATGCTCGCCCAGCGCACCGGATCGCCTCGCATCGGGCTGGTCTCCGCGCGCTCCTGGAACGGGTTCTCGGGCTCGACCTCGACGTACATGTCGCGGGCTTCGACCGGCGCGAACAGGGCGCTCTGGACCCGGCGCTCGACGCCTGGCACATCGCGCCGCCCGTTGACCAGGGTGACGTTGATCCAGTCGATCCGAAAGCCGCCGTCGCCGTACGGCTGGACCACGATGTCCATGTCGCGGTGATGGACCTCGCCGCCGGTATCCTCGACAGTGGCGACGCCGACATAGTTCCCGAAGAACGGCTTGAGATCT
>DATAOG010000615.1:0-3733 GCA_036265855.1 Geminicoccaceae bacterium
TAGCGCCCGGCCGGGATCGCGAGGTGCAGCGGCGCGGTCAGGAGCCCGACACCCGCGTAGGCCAGCACCGCGCCGCGCCAGCCGAAGTGCAGCGCGAGCCCGTGCGTGATCGGCCAGAACACGGTCGAGGCGAGGCCGCCCAAGAGCGTGATCTGCGAGATCGGCCGCCTGGCGTGCGGGCCGCCGATCCGGGCGAGCGCTGCGAACGCGGCATCGTAGAGCGTGCAGCGCATCGCGAGCCCGAGCAGCGCCCAGCTGGCATAGTAGGCGAAGACCCCGTGCGCGAGCGCCAGCGTCCCGCAGCCGAGCGCGATCAGGCCCGAGCCCAGGACCATGACCGGCCGGCCGCCGCAGCGGTCGATCAGAACCCCGACCAGCGGCGAGGCGACGCCCATCACCAGCAGCGCGACCGAGAAGCCGCCATAGACCAGCGAGCGGCTCCAGCCGAGATCGGCCGCGATCAGCTCGCCGAGCGCCCCGATCAGATAATAGGTGATGCCCCAGCAGACGAGCTGCGACAGCCCGAGCCAGACGACCGGGGGGCGCCGGATCAAGCCGCGGGTGCCGGCGGGCTGTCGGCGCGCCGCGGCGTCCGGCTGCCGGTCCCGGACGCCCCGGTGACGGTCCCGCCGGATCGGGCCCGACGCCGCCTGCGACCGCCGGCGCCGCCTCGGGCGCGCTCGACGGGCTCGATCTCGTTAACCATAGGCGAGGGTCGCAGAGGACGCTATGTTGGCTGCGTAGGGACGGCACCGCGGTCGGGACGTCCGCCACGGACCGGGCCCGATCCTAACGCCCACGGCCGGGCTTTGCGAGAGGGTCGATCGGTGAGCGAGACCGAATGGGCGATCCCGGAGGCAGCGCAGCCGAAGGTCGCCGAGTTCGCGTTTGATCTCGAGCGGACGCTGGCCGCGGTCCTGCAGCTGCGCTCGGAGATCCCGGCCGATGCCTTCACGGCCTCGATCCTGGGCACCGAGCGCGCCGGCAACGGCGTTCTGATCGGCGCCGACGGCCTGGTGCTCACGATCGGCTACCTGATCACCGAGGCCGAGACGATCTGGCTCACCGCCAACCAGGGCGCGGCGGCGCCGGCGCACGTGGTCGGCTACGACCAGGCGACCGGCTTCGGGCTGGTCCAGCCACTCGGCCGGTTGGGCGTGCCGGCGCTCGAGCTCGGCAGCTCGGCCGGGGTCGAGGTCGGCGATCCGGTGATCGTGGCGGGCGGCGGCGGCCGGGCGCGCGCGCTCAAGGCGCGGGTCGCCTCCAAGCGCGCGTTCGCCGGCTACTGGGAATACATGCTGGATGAGGCGCTGTTCACGATGCCGCCGCACCCGAGCTGGGGCGGCGCTGCCTGCATCGACGCCGAGGGCCGCCTGGTCGGCATCGGCTCGCTGTTCGTCCAGGAGGCCCGCGCCGAAGGCATCGCGTCCCAGGGCAACATGATCGTGCCGATTGACCTGCTCCGGCCGATCCTGGACGACCTTCTGCGGCTCGGCCGGGTCGACCGGCCGAGCCGGCCCTGGCTCGGCATGTACACCTCCGAAGCCGACGGCGCGGTGTTCGTCGCCGGGCTCGCCGAGGGCGGCCCGGCGCACAAGGCCGGCGTCGAGCCCGGCGATCTCGTGCTCGAGGTCGCCGGCACCCGGGTCACCGACCTCGCCAGCGCCTATGGCAAGATCTGGTCGCTCGGCCCCGCCGGCGCCGACATCCCGCTCACCATCGCCCGCGAAGGCAGCCCCAAGCGCATCCTGATCCACTCCGCCGACCGCAACGATTTCCTGAAGAAGCCTCGGCTGCACTAGGTCCTGTTCTCGCGGACTCCAGGTCGGTTGCGCTTCATGCATGTCCGCTGCTAAGCCACAACGCGATAATCCGGAGCCGTAGTCCTTGGCATGGATCGAGGCGTTTATGTCCGCATGGATTCGAAGGACTGGCTGGAATAGGCTCCTGCGAGGGCAGACGGGCTCCGGCGCCGAGGGCTGTCTCGCGCGCGCCGGCCGAGCTGGTCGACTGATGCGGACCGAAGATACGTCGGGTCCTACCACGGCGGCCGACCAAGATGCTGGTGTAAGCCGACGGTAACAGGCGTTGTCGTCGCACCAGTAGCAGAAATCGGGGGCGACCTATGAAGGGAGTGGTCTTTACCGAATTCCTCGAAATGGTCGAGGACAGGTTCTCGCCGGAGATGGCAGACCGGATCATCGAACGGGCCGAACCTGCCTCCGGCGGCGTCTACACAGCTGTCGGGACCTACGACCATGGCGAGATGATTCAACTCGTGTCATGTCTGAGCGAGGAAACCGGCATTCCCGCCGCCGAGTTGGTGCGCGCGTTTGGCATGCACCTGTTCGACCGCTTCCATACGATGTTCCCGAAGTATTTCGAGGACGTTGCTTGTTCGTTCGACTTTCTCCAGCGAATCGATCAGTACATCCATGTCGAGGTGCGCAAGCTGTACCCGGACGCGGAGCTGCCGGCGTTCGACTGCGATACGTCCGAACCCGGGTGCCTGCGGATCACGTACCGATCCTCCCGCCCGTTCGCCGCGCTGGCCGAGGGATTGATCCGAGGCTGTGTCGCTCATTACGGAGAGGCGGTCGATATCGCCGTGGATGACCTGTCGGATGGGGCGGGAACGGCCGCACGGTTCCGTCTCACCCAGAGAGGCGCCACGCCGTGAGCGAGGTCGAGCAGCTCAAGCGGCGCCTGGAACGGGAGAGGCGGGCGCGCAAGGAAGCGGAAGCGATTGCCGAACAGAAGACGAGCGAGATCTATGAGGCGAACCTCCGGCTGCAGCGACTCAACGACCGACTCGAGGAGCTCGTGCGGCAACGCACCGGCGAGCTCGCCGCCGCGCGCGACGAGGCCGTGCAGGCGAGCCAGGCGAAATCTGACTTCCTCGCCAGCATGAGCCATGAGCTCAGAACGCCCCTGAACGCCATCATCGGCTACAGCGAAATGCTGCTCGAGCAGGCGGAGGACGCCGGCGCGGAGGGCCTCAAGCCCGACCTGGAGAAGATCCGCGGCGCCGGCAAGCACCTCTTGAGCCTGATCAACGACATCCTCGATCTCTCGAAGATCGAGGCCGGCAAGATGGACATCTTCGTCGAGGAGTTCGACGTCGCCACGATGCTCGCCGAGGTCGAGGCCGTCACCCGGCCGCTGATTGCCAAGAACGCGAACACGTTCGAAGTCCGGCTCGCGCCCGACATCGGGACGATGCGCTCGGATCAGACCAAGGTGCGGCAGAACCTGTTCAACCTCATCAGCAACGCCGCCAAGTTCACTGATCAGGGACGGATCACGCTGGACGTCCGGCGGCTGCCGGGTGAGGCGGGGGGCGAGTGGCTGGAGTTCCGGGTCTCCGACACCGGCATCGGGATGACGCCGGCGCAGATCGCGAAACTGTTCGAGGCGTTCGGCCAGGCCGACGCCTCGACCGCCCGCAACTACGGCGGCACCGGGCTTGGGCTCGCGATCACCAAGCACTTCTGCCGGATGCTCGGCGGCGAGGTCACCGTGGAGAGCGAGCACGGCCGCGGCTCGAGCTTCACGATCCGGCTGCCCGCGCGCCAGGAGGAGCGCGCGGGGCATTGGGGGCAAGGGGCAGCGGCGGAGGTCGTCGGCGCTGGCATGCCCGCCCGCCGGACCGGAACGGTGCTCGTGATCGATGACGAACCGGCCGTCCACGCGCTGTTCGAGCGCGAGCTGGCCGGGCGAGGCTACCGCGTCG
>DATAOG010000616.1:0-6583 GCA_036265855.1 Geminicoccaceae bacterium
CGCCCGCCCGTGCCAGCGCCCCGCAAGGGCAGGCCCTGCGGCGCCGGGTCTGCTGCGCCGGGCTGGTCAATCCGGGGCCCGGGCCCTCGGTCGGCTCCAGGTGCGCAAGGCGCGCCAGCTCGCGCGGCGGCGGTCAGAGGCCGCGGGCGATGAAGGCCTGGTTGCGAAAGCCGGGCTTGCGGTAGAGGAAAGGCGCGCCGTCGGGGGTCGTGACCCGGCCGCCGGCGGCGGCGAGCACGGCATGCCCGGCGGCGGTGTCCCATTCCATGGTCGGGCCGAAGCGCGGATAGAGGTCGGCCAGGCCCTCGGCGACCAGGCAGAACTTGAGCGAGCTGCCGGCCGAGATCCGCTCGGCGACGTCCTCGCGATCGAGGAAGGCCTCGGTCTCCGGGTCGGCGTGCGAGCGCGAGGCGACCGCGACCGCGCCGGCCGCAGGCCGCCGGCGACACGCGATCGCGCGCGCGGCGCCGCCGTTCCGGGTCATGGCGCCAAGGCGGCTCGCCCCCCACCAGACCTGGCCCAGCGCCGGCGCGAGCACGACGCCGAGCGTCGGCTCGCGGCCCTCGATGAGCGCGATGTTGACCGTGAACTCGCCGTTCCGGCTCAGGAACTCCTTGGTGCCGTCGAGCGGGTCGACCAGCCAGAACGGCTGCTGGCCGAGCTCGGGCAGATGGCCGCCCGCGACCGTCTCCTCGGCGACCACCGGGATCTCCGGCGTGAGCGCGGCGAGACCGGCGAGGATCACCGCCTCGGCCGCCTCGTCGGCGACCGTCACCGGCGAGGCGTCGGCCTTGAGCCGCGCCTGCACGTCACCCGGGTAATACCCGAGGATCACCGCGCCGGCGCGCTCGGCGAGCGCCACGAGGTCGGGGAGGAGGCCGCGGTGGTCCATGCTCACGCGTCCGGGGCGAAGGCGCGCTCGACGTAGGCGGCGAGCTCGCTCAGGCACTCCTCGACGCCGAGCAGGTCGGTGCGCACCACGAGGTCCGCGCTCTCGGGCGGCTCGTAGGGCGAGCTGATGCCGGTGAACTCTGGAATCTCGCCGGTCCGCGCCCGCCGATACAGGCCCTTGGGATCGCGGCGCTCGCAGAGCTCCAGCGGCGCCTCGATGTAGACCTCGTGGAACGCGCCGCCGGCCGCCCGGCGCGCCCGCTCGCGATCGGCCCGGTAGGGCGAGATGAACGAGCTGATCACGACGAAGCCGGCATCGGCGAACAGCCCCGCGACCTCGCCGACCCGGCGGATGTTCTCGGCCCGGTCCTCGGGCGAGAAGCCGAGGTTGGCGTTCAGCCCGTCGCGCACGTTGTCGCCGTCGAGCACGTAGACGTGGTAGCCCTTGGCGAACAGGCGCGCCTCGAGCGCCAGCGCCAGCGTCGACTTGCCGGCGCCGGAGAGCCCGGTGAACCAGAGCACGCCGCCCTTGTGGCCGTTGCGCAACACCCGCGCCTCGCGCGATACCGTGTGCCCGACGGCGGTGATGTTGGTCGCCCGCCGGGTGATCGACTGCCGCTGGTCGGGGTAGCCCTCCATCGAGATGATGCCACCGCCGACCGGAACATAGTCCTCAACTAGGACAAACCGTCCGGTAGCAGGATTATTCCGATGCTCATCCAGCGCGAGAAGTCCGCGGGTCCGCAGCACGACCTCGGCGACTCCGTTGCGCTCGACCGCCGCCGCCGGCCCGGACGACAGGTCGCCGGTATCGATCACCCGCTCGATCGACTGTACGACCGCCTCGGTCTCGGTCGTGTTGAGCTTGAGCAGGTAGCGCTGGCCGACCGCGAGCGGCTTCTTGCCGAGCCAGAACAGGCGGCCGCGGAACACGTTGCTCTCGACCGGCGGGTGCTCGGGGTGGGATCCGACCTCGCCGCGCTCGACGAAGATCTGCTCATCCAGCGTGATCCCGACCGACTGGCCGGCCTCGGCCCCGTCCGGCTGCTCGGGCACGCTCCAGGCCTCGATCGACCTGATCCTCGCGGTCTTGTTGGACGGCGAAAACAGCAGCACATCGCCGACCGCGAGCTTTCCGGACTCGATCCGGCCGGCCAGGATCCGGCGCTGGTCGAACTTGTAGACGTCCTGGATCGGCAGCCGCAGCGGCCGGTCGACGGGGCGGGGCTCGGGCAGGAACTGATCGAGCGCCTTGACCACGGTCGGGCCCTGGTACCACGGCATGATCCGCGAGCGGACGACGATGTTGTCGCCTTCGCGCGCCGAGATCGGGATGAAGCCCATGGGCTCGACGCCGAGGCTGCCGAGGTAGCCGCGGTACTGCTCGGCGACCGCGCCGAAGCGATCGGCGCTGTAGCCGACCAGATCCATCTTGTTGACCAGCACCGCGACCTGGCGGACGCCCAAGAGGTGCAAGAGATAGCCGTGCCGGTAGGACTGCTCGCGCACGCCTTCCTCGGCGTCGATCAGCAGGAGCGCCGCCTCGCTGCTGGCGGCGCCGGTCACCATGTTCTTGAGGAACTCCTTGTGCCCGGGCGCGTCGATGATGACATAGTCGCGCACTTCGGTGTGGAACTGGATCTGGGCGGTGTCGATCGTCACGCCCTGGTCGCGCTCGGCCTGCAGCGCGTCCATCAGGAACGCCCATTCGAACGGCATGCCGCGCCGCTCGCAGACCGCCCGGATCGTCTCGAGCTTGCCCTCGGGCAGGGAGCCGGTGTCGTGGAACAGGCGGCCGACCAGCGTCGACTTGCCGTGATCGACGTGGCCCACGATCACGATCCTGAGCTTGGGCCGGAGGGTGGCACTCGTCATCGCGCGCCCGCGCTCACATGTAGCCCTGGGCGCGCAGGCGCTCGAAGGCGTCCTCGGCCTCGTGGTCCATGGCGCGGCCGCTGCGCTCGGCGACCCGGGTGGTCTCGAGCTCGGCGATGATCTCATCCAGCGTCGCCGCGGTGCTCTCGACCGGGAAGGTGATGTCCTGGTCGCCGAGCGAGCGGTAGCGCCGGCCGTTCTTCGAGAAATAAAGGTCGATCAGCGGGATGTTCTCGCGCCGGGTGTAACGCCAGATGTCGACCTCGCTCCAGTGCAGCAGCGGGTGCACCCGGACGTGCGTCCCGGGCGGGAAGCTCGTCATGTACTGGTTCCAGAACTCGGGCGGCTGGTCCTTCAGGTCCCAGCGGTTGTCGCGCGTGCGCGGGCTGAAGTAGCGCTCCTTGGCGCGGGTGCCCTCCTCGTCCCGGCGGATGCCGGCGATCAGGCCCTGAAAGCCGTGCCGGGCGAGCGCGCTGTTGAGGCCCGCGGTCTTGCGCGCCGCCGAGCGGGCGGCGGGCGGCAGCGTCGGGTCCATCTGCTCGATCGGCGGACAGGGCTCGATCAGCAGCCTCAGTCCCCATTCCTTGCTGTAGCGCTCGCGGAACGCGTACATCTCGGGGAACTTCTTGCCGGTGTCGACGTGCAGCACCGGCAGCGGCACATGGCCGAAAAAGGCCTTGCGGGTCAGCCACAGCACGACGTTGCTGTCCTTGCCGAGCGACCACAGGATCGCGAGCTGGTCGAGCTTGGCGAACGCCTCGCGGAGGATGTAGACGCTCTCGGCTTCGAGGCTGTCGAGGTGATCCATGCTCCGGTCCGTCTGGCACGCGGAGCAGGACAGAACCGAACGGGCGCCGTGCCGCGGGCTGGTGGACGAATCGCCGGCCGGCCAGAGACGGCGCGGCAGAGGCGGCGCTACACTTAGCTACAGGTGCTGGCCGGTACAACCGTGCTCGTTGCTGCGGCGCGCGCGACATCGCGTCGCTTGGCGCGATCGGCCGTTCAGGCCCTGAGCCGGGCGTTGGCGGGATCGTAGGGCGGCGCAGGGGCGACCGTGGCCGGGCGGAGCTCGCTGAAGATCTCGATCAGGAGCCGCTCGCCCGGCCGCGCGAGGTCGGAGCGGACATAGGCGAGCGCCAGGCTTCGCTCGAGCCGGTAGCCGTAACCGCCCGAGGCGACGAGCCCGGCGACTTCGCCGTCCTTGAGCACCGGCGCGCAGGCAGGCGCATCCGCCTCGCCCGGATCGTCCAGGAGCAGCGGCACCAGGCGCTCGCGGGGACCCGCGGCCTTCTGCCGGAGCAGCGCGGTCCGGCCGACGAACTCGCCCTTCGCGAGGTCGACGAACCGCTCGAGGCCAGCCGAGAGCGGCGTCGCCTCGAGGGTCAGATCGGTCTTCCAGGCCGGATACGCCTTCTCGAGCCGCAGGCTCTCGACGGCATAGATGCCGAAATCGCGGATGCCGTGCGCTTCGCCGGCCGCGAACAGCGCGTCATAGACCGACACCAGCGCCTCGACCGCCACGTGCAGCTCGAACCCGAGCTCGCCCACGTAGTTGACGCGCAGCGCCATCACCTCGGCAAAGCCGATCTCGATCGGGCGCGCGGACAGCCAGGGCAAGGTCTCGTTGCCGACGTCGGCCTCGGTCGCCTGCGCCAGCACATCCCGAGCCCGCGGACCGGCAACGACCAGCGTGCCGAAGCGGGCCGAGAGATCCTCGATCCGCACCGAGCCGTCGGCCGGAAGAGCTGAGCGCAAAAGGTCATCGTCGTGCCATTCCGCGGCGGCAGCACTCGCGAGGTAGAAGCGCTCCGGCCCGAGGCGGGTGATCGTGAACTCGCTGACGATGCCCCCCTGCTGGTTGAGGGCGTAGGCGAGCGCGATCCGGCCGACGCGCGGCAGGCGCGTGCAGACCAGGCGATCGAGCCAGGCTTCCGCGCCCGGGCCCTCGACCATGAATTTCGTGAAGCCGGGGAGGTCGAGCACGCCGACGCCGGTCGCGACCGCCCGACATTCATCGCCCACGGCTTTGAACCAGGGCCGCGCGGCGCGCCGGAAGCTCAGCCGCTCCTCGGACGGGGCATCGGTCGGCGCGAACCAGGTCGCCCGCTCCCAGCCGCCGCGGGCGCCGAAGCGGGCACCCTTGGCGCGCAGCCGGTCGTAGAGCGGGCTCGTGCGCGCCGGGCGGCCGGCCGGGCGCTCCTCGAACGGCCAGGCGACCGCATATTCCCGCTGGTAGAGCTCGACCGCCCTGGCCAGCGCGTAGGACCTGGTCGCGTAGCCGGTGTAGCGGCGCGGGTCGAACGCCCAGAGGTCCCATTCGGGCGCGCCGTGCACGACCCATTCGGCGAGCGCCTTGCCGGCGCCGCCTGCCTGCACGATCCCGAACGAGAAGCAGCAGCACTGGTAGAAGTTCGCAACGCCGTGGGCCGGTCCGATGTAGGGATTGCCGTCCGGCGAATAGGGGATCGGGCCGTTGATCACCCGCTGCACGCCACCCGTGCCCAGGATCGGCACGCGCGCGATCGCGGCCTCGATGTAGGGCTCCAGCCGGTCGAGATCGTCCGCGAACAGCTGGTTGGCGAAGTCCGCCGGGATGGCGTCCAGCCAGTGCGCCCGCGCCTGCCATTCGTAGGGCCCGAGCAGCAGCCCTGAGCGCTCCTGGCGCAGATAGTAGGAGACGTCGGGATCGCGCAGGATCGGCAGCTTGCGCTGGCGCGCCTCGAGCTCGGGTATGCTCTCGGTCACGAGATACTGGTGCGACATCGCGACGATCGGCAGCGGCTCTCCGAGGAGCGCCATGATCTCGCCGGCCCGGTAGCCCGCAGCGTTGACGACGATCTCGCAGGCGATCTCGCCCTGGTCGGTTCGAATGCGCCAGGTCCCGTCCGGGCGCCGCTCGAGCCCGGTGACGCGCGTGAAGCGGCGGATCTCGGCCCCTTGCTCGCGCGCCCGCTTCGCGAACGCCTGGGTCAGCTGGCTCGGGTCGACGTCGCCGTCGTAGGGGTCGAACAGCGCGCCCTCGAGGTCGTCGAGCTCGAGGAACGGATAGAGCTCCTTCGCCTCTTTGGGCGTGATCACGTCGACCTCGAGACCCTGCGCCCGGGCCATGGCACGGACGTGGCGGAACTCGTCCATGCGCTCGCGGCCGTGCGCGAGCCGGAGCGAGCCGGTGCCATGCCAGGTGAGCGGCGGATCGCCCTCGGCCGCGAGCCGCGCGTAGAGCGCATTGCCGTAGCGCTGGAGCTTCATCACGTTCCAGCTGGTCGAGAAGCTCGGGCAGTTGCCGGCGGCATGCCAGGTCGAGCCCGAGGTCAGCTCGTCGCGCTCGAGCAGGATGCACTCGGTCCAGCCCAGGAGCGCCAGGTGGTAGAGCGCGCTGCAGCCGGCCACGCCGCCGCCGATGATCACCACTCGAGCCTGATCGGCCATGTCCTTCTCCGTTCGGCGGGCGATTGGCGGAGCGTGCAACGCCCATGCCGCAGGCGGGTGCGCTCAACCGACATAGGACAGCACGGCGTGGACCGCGCCGTCGTGGACGAATTCCGCGACCTCGGTCATGCCCAACTTGGCATGGGCGCGCAGCGAGGCGGGATTGTCGCGGCGGATGAAGAGGATGCCCTCGCGCCCCGGCAGCCGCGCGCGCAGTGCTGCGAACATCGCGTTCGCGAGGCGCCGCCCGCGCTCCGCCTCGTCGATGCAGATCGGGCCATAGACATAGGCGTCGGGCGCTCCCGGTAAGCGCGAAGCATCGCCTCGATCACCGGCACGCCGGCACCGGAGGCGAGAGGGGTCGACGCCAGATAGCCGACCACGCGGC
>DATAOG010000617.1:0-4099 GCA_036265855.1 Geminicoccaceae bacterium
CTGGCAGAGGATGCCCTTGCTGTTCGCAAAGCGCACGAGGTCGTGGACGGTGAGGAAATAGGGCGCGTAGCCGAGCTTCTCGATCAGCTCCAGCTCGTGCTCCAGCAGCGTGCGGACCTTGGCCGGCGGACCTTCAGGATAACGCCAGGCAGCGCCTTGCCAGGTGAGCTCGGCGAGGTGCTCCCGGACGGTGAGCCCTGCGGGCGGCGGGTCGATCGGGTAGTCGTAGCGCAGCTTATCCAGGGAAAAGCAGCAGGCGTCGGCGATCTCGAGGGTGCGCGCGAGCGCCTCGGGATGGTGGCGGAACAGGCGCAGGATCTCGGCCGGCGGCTTCAGGTGGCGCTCGGCGTTGGCCTCGAGCCGGAAGCCCGCCCGATCGATCGTCGTATGCTCGCGGATGCAGGTCAGCACGTCCTGCAAGGGCCGGCGCTCAGGCCCGTGATAGAGCACGTCGCCGGTCACGACCAAGGGCATGCGGCAGGCCGCGGCGAGCCCGGCCAGCGCCTCGATGCGCGCCGCGTCGTCACCGCGATAGAGATGCTGTGCGGCCAGATGGCACCCGCGCAGGCTGTAGCGTAGCTCTTCGAGAAACCACGCGAAGCCGTCGTCGATCGCCGCGGGCGGCAGTGCGACCACGATCTGGCCTTCGGCATGCTCGAGCAGATCGTCGAGCCCGAGCCGGCAGCCGCCCTTCTCGGCCCGCCGCTGCCCTAGCGAGAGCAGCTGCGACAGCCGGCCATAGGCGGCGCGATCGGTCGGGAAGCAGAGCACCGAGCGGGCGGGCGGCAGGCGGCGATCGCCGGGCTGCCTCATCCGGTCGGGCTCGGGCTTGAGCCTAGGCCCCCTGGCCCGCGACCCGCGCCGCTGGCCGTCATGGCAGGCGGCCGCTTGAGGCAAGCCCGAGGCCAACCATGAAATGCGCGCAGGCGACAAAGGGATCACGGCCGCACCCTGTCCTGCGGGCACCAGGTCGATGCGCGCGCCGACCACGAAGCGGATGCCGACCTCCTTGGCGGCGCAGTGCGCGCGCACGACGCCGGCCAGCGTGTTGCGATCGGTCAGCGCGAGCGCTTTAAGCCCCAGCTCATGGGCGCGCAGCACCAGCTCCTCCGGGTGCGAGCCGCCCCTGAGGAACGAGAAATTGCTCGTGATCTGGAGCTCGGCGTAGCCGGTCATGGCGCCCGCCGCCGCGCGGGCGCCAGGCTCAGGGCAAGAGCTTGATCAGCGCCACGATTGCGGCCCCCTGGGCGATCATGATGCCGGTAAACCACTTGATCATGCTGGTCTGGGCTTCGGCGATTTTCTGCTCGAGTTGGGCGAAGCGCGCCTCCATGCGCAGCTCGAGCTCGCGCAGGTCGGCCTTGGTGGCGAGCGTCTCGCTCGCATGATCGCGGATCGCGCGGGCCATGCCGAGCGCCTGGTCGCGCGAGAAGCCGGCCTTCTCGAAGTCCTCCGCGAGCCCCAGCGCGTCGATCGTGGTCGCCATCCCACCGGTCCTTGCGGTGCCAGTCTAACATGGGGCCGCCTCAGGCGAACATCCCGTGCAGATACCAGCGGGGCAGGCTGGCGGCGCCGGTGAGATAGAGGCCCTCGCGGAACAGCCAGAAGCGGCCGCCTTCGGTGTCCTCGACCGCGAAGTAGTCGCGGGTCAGGAGGTCGGGGTCGGCCTGCGGCGCACGCCACCATTCGGGCGCCAGGCGCTCGGGGCCGCGCACCCGCGCGACCTTGTGCAGGGCCTGGCGCCAGCGGAACAGGACCGGCGGCTGGTCGGGCACCGGCGCCACCGCCTCGATCGGCTCGGGCCGGGCGAGCAGGCGGAGCGGCCGCGCCGGCGCCGCACCCTGCAGCCGGCGCTCGGGAAACGGCTCGGGCTTCGCCTCCGACAGCACCGGCACGCGGCGCTGGGCGCGCTCGGGCAGATGGCTCGCCTGCGGCACCAGCCGGCCGACCGCGTCCTCGCCCAGCCGGTTGCTCAGCCGATCGACCAGGGGCGCCAGATCGCGCGCCTGGTCGAGATCGCCAGCACCTGAGCCCCGCCAGGCGAGCGGCTCGGGCAGGAGCGGCTCGACCACCTCGGCCACCAGGATCGCCCGCTCGATGCCGAAGCCGGGGTCGAGCTCCTCGAGTTTCTCGGCGAACAGCCGGGCGAGCTGGCGCGCCTCGCGGCACGGCCGGCTGGTGCCGATCCGGGCGCAGGCGGTGCTGTTGTCGACCCGGTAGACGGCAAGGGTCAGCCGGCGAGCGCCCTGCCCGGCGAGCTCGAGGCCGGTGCAGAGCTCGGCGAGCAGCCGGTCGGCGATCCTGCCCAGCGCCTGGATCTCGAGCAACGGCTCGGCGAACGCGAGCTCGGCACGATGGGCCGGCCGGGGCGGGCGCGGCGAGATCGGCTCGGTGACCTGGCCAAAGGCCTGCTCGAGGCGAGTTATGAGCTGCTCGCCGAAGCGCGCCGTCAACCCCGCGCGCGGCAGCGGCTGGAGCTGCCCGATCCGGGCCAGCCCCAGGCGCTCGAGCATGGCACCAAGCTCGGGCTCGAGGCGCAGGGCTGCGACCGGCAGGGGCCCGAGCGCCGCCCGCGCTTGCCCCGGCGGCACGATCTCCCGGCCGGGCCCGGCATGGCGGGCCGCGGCCCAGGCGGCGCCGGGCGTATCCGCGATCCCGGCCGTGGCCGTGAGCCCCTGGCGGCGGAGCCGGGCGAGCAGGTCGGCGCGCAGCCCGGCCTCGCCGCCGAACAGGTGGGCGCAGCCGGTGACGTCGAGCCAGAGCGCCCCGCCCTCATCATGGGCATGGCTGCGGTCGACCGCGACCACCGGCGTGTAACGCTCGCACCAGGCGGCCAGATCCTCGAGCAGCCTGGCATCGGCCACGGGCTCGGCCGGCCGGACCTGGAGCTCCGGGACCATCGCCCTGGCATCGGCCAGCATCAGCCCGGGGGCGAGCCCGGCGTCGCGGGCGCGCGCGCAGACCGCCAGGAGCCGGAGCGCGCCCTTGTCGCTGATGAAGGTGGCGAGCGGCAGGTTCCGGCTGAGCGGCGCCGGACCACAGCTCGGGCAGCCGCAGGGTCCCCCGGACGCAGGTCCATCACCCTGCAGAACGCGCCGGAGCAGCCGGTCGGTCGAGAGCATCGGCAGCCACAGGGACAGGATCCGCGACCTCATGCCAGCCTCCCTGCCGCCATTCGACCTGCCACCGCCCGGTCTGGCCGCCGCGGCAGCGGATCAGCTCGACCTGCCAGCGGGGCGGCCCCAGAGCCGTCGGCGCGCGCCGCTCCGGGCCGCCTGTCGCAGGCGGCCCTGGGAGCCAGCCGACCGGGCCGGCGCCGGCGAGCGGGGCGATCCGCCAGCGGGTCAGGGCGACGCTCGGGCTGGCGCCGACGGCGAGCGGCCGCAGCAGCAGCGCGCACACGCCCCGGGTCTCGGCCGCGAGCTGCAGCCGCCGGCTCTGGATCAGGCTGAGGCGGTCGACCTCCGCGAGCGCGGCGACCAGGCCCGGACTGCGCAAGGCCTCCTCGAGCGCCCAGAGGCGGGCGGCGCGCGCCCGCGCCCGGACCACGAGCAGCCGTTCCGGCGGCAGGCCGAGCTCGGCCAGGCCCGGGCCGAACAGATCGTCCCGCGGGCCGATCCAGAGCCCGTGGCCGCCGGCCGCCAGCAGCCGGCCGAGCAGGGCTACGGCAAAGCCCAGCGCCGCCGCCTGGCCCAGCTCGCCATGAAGCTCGTGCAAGGCGCCCCGCGGCAGCCCGCCGCCCGGCAGGACGCGATCGATGCCGGCGAGCCCGAGGGACCAAACCCCACGGGCATCCGGCGCCCGGCGATCGAGCCTCGCAAGCTCGGCGCGCAGCCGCTCGAGGCGGCGCCGCTGGTCCGCGCGCGGCGGCTTGGGATTGACAGATGCGGGCGGCGGGCGCACGGTAGGACATCATCATGTTCGCGTTTTAAACCGCATATGTTCTCTAAATGTTCTAGAGCCTCCCGCCGCTGCTGTCAATGCCGCCACCTCAGGACGCGCTGGGTGGCCGGCGGTTCGGCCAGGCCAGGCAGGCCGCCGGCCGAACTTCGGCGAGGGCTTCAGCCTTGCTCTGAGCCGGACCGCCGGCGCGCCGCGC
>DATAOG010000618.1:0-5471 GCA_036265855.1 Geminicoccaceae bacterium
CCATAAGCTTCGGGTTCGATGCAAGGACATTGGGAGCGACGATGAGCGAGCCGGACGGGACCGAGCAGCCCAGGCCCCTGGCGCGCACGCGGGCCGAGAAGGCGGCGCGCAAGGAACGCGAGGCCGAGGCGCTGCGCCAGAACCTGCGCAGGCGCAAAGAGCAGCAGCGCGATCGGCACGAACCTGCCGGGAAGAGCGATCTTAAGCCCGCTTAAACCAGAGCTGAGGCTCGACTTGAGGCGGTGCGTGAGAAGCCTTAGAAGGGCCTCGAGCGCGCCGCAAGCTTCTCCCAACTGGAGCCTCCAGCCCGATGGACCGAATCCTGATTCGCGGCGGCCGCGCGCTCAAAGGTCAGATCCCGATCAGCGGCGCCAAGAACGCCGCGCTCCCGATCCTCGCCGCCGGCCTTCTGAGCGATGAGCCGCTGATCCTCAAGAACGTGCCGGCACTCGCCGACATCGATTCCATGTGCCGCCTGCTCGAGACCTTGGGTACAAAGGTCGACGCCGACCGGTCCAGCCGGGTCGAGCTCCGGACGCCGCGCCTCACCGGCACGCTCGCCGCCTACGATCTCGTGCGCAAGATGCGCGCATCGGTCCTGGTGCTCGGGCCGCTGCTCGCGCGCGCCGGCGAGGCGAAAGTCTCGCTGCCGGGCGGCTGCGCGATCGGGCCGCGGCCGGTCGACCTGCACCTGAAGGGGCTTTCGGAACTCGGCGCCAAGATCGAGCTCAGCGTGGGCTACATCCATGCCCGCGCGCCGCGCGGGCTAAAGGGGGCGAACATCCGTCTCGAGCTGCCCTCGGTCGGCGCGACCGAGAACCTGCTGATGGCGGCCTGCCTGGCCGACGGCCAGACCGTGATCGCGAACGCGGCGCGCGAGCCCGAGGTGGTCGATCTGGCGCGCTGCCTGGTCGCGATGGGCGCCAGGATTGAGGGCATCGGCCGCGGCACGCTCTCGATCGAGGGCGTGGCCGGCCTGCACGGCGCCGATCATGCGGTGCTGCCGGACCGGATCGAGCTCGGCACCTACGCGATCGCGGCGGCGATCACCGGCGGCGCGCTCGAGCTCGAGGGCGGCCGGATGCAGCTGATCCAGACGGTCGCCGAGAAGCTCGAGGAGGCAGGCGTCGCGGTCGAGCCGGTCGAGTGCGGCCTCAGGGTCTCGGGGCGGCCCGGTAGGCTCACCGGGGTCGACGTGATGACCCAGCCCTATCCCGGCTTCCCGACCGATCTGCAGGCCCAGCTGATGGCCTTGATGTGCACGGCCGACGGTGCTTCGATGATCACCGAGACGATCTTCGAGAACCGCTTCATGCACGTTCCGGAGCTGATGCGGATGGGGGCGAGGATCACCGTGCACGGCGGCTCGGCGCTGATCCGCGGGGTCGGGCGCCTGACCGGCGCGCCGGTGATGGCAACCGATCTGCGCGCCTCGGTATCGCTGATCCTGGCGGGGCTGGCCGCCGAGGGCGAAACCGTGGTCAACCGCGTCTACCATCTGGATCGGGGCTACGAGCGGCTGACCGAGAAGCTCGTCGGCTGCGGCGCCGACATCCAGCGGCTGCACTGAGCCGCGACCGGGGAGCGATCATCGGATCATGCCCGAGCGGCTGCGCCTGAAAGCGGTGGATCCGGATGATCTGAGCGTCATCGCGGCCTGCCTGCAGGATGCGCTGATCCCGCTCTCGGAGATGGCCTATCTGGCCGACGAGCGCCGGTTCGTCGCCGCTTTCACCCGGTTCAGGCGCGAGTGCCTGGCGGATCCTGCCGGCTGCGAAGGCATGAGCATGTGCCACTCGGCGCTCGTCTTCGCTGAGGTCGAGGCGGTCCGGCACTGCGGCCTCGACAGCCGCTTCGGCGCGGTCAGGCTCGAGCTCCTGACCATGATCGCGGTCCCGGCGCAAGATGGCCTGACCGAGATAACGCTGCTGTTCGCCGGCGATGCCGCGATCCGGCTCCGGGTCCGGGGCATCGCGGCGACGCTCGAGGATTTCGGCGAGCCCTGGCCAGCGCCGGTGGCCCCCACGCACGAGCTGGCCGAAGCCCCGGCCGTCGAGGCCAGCTGAAGGTGGCGCTGCGCCTCGACGAGGGCGCGCCCGGCTTTACCGCCGCGCTCGCCCGCCTGACCCGCCGGCGCGGGGCGCAGCCGAGCGAGGTCCGCGAGCAGGTGGCGGCGATTCTCGCCCGGGTCGCCGCCGAGGGCGATCGCGCGCTCCTCGACTATACCGAGCGCTTCGACCGGCACCGCCCGGCCGCCGGAGATCTGCGGATCGGCGCTGGCGAGATCGCGCGCTCGGTCGTGGACTGCCCTGCCGAGCTGCGCCAGGCGCTCGAGCTGGCGGCCGGCCGGATCGCGGCCTTCCACCGGCGCCAGCTGCCGCCCGACCAGGACTACGTCGACGCGGACGGCGTCCGGCTCGGGCTCCGCTGGCGGCCGATCGAGGCGGCCGGCATCTACGTGCCCGGCGGCACCGCGGCCTACCCGAGCTCGGTCCTGATGAACGCGATTCCGGCGCGGATCGCCGGCGTCTCGCGGGTGGTCATGGTCGTGCCGGCGCCCGATGGCGCGCTCAACCCCCTGGTCCTGGTGGCGGCGAGCATCGCTGAGGTCGACGAGATCTACCGGGTCGGCGGCGCCCAGGCGATCGCGGCGCTCGCGTTCGGGACCGGCACGATCGCGGCGGTCGACAAGATCGTCGGGCCCGGCAACGCCTACGTCGCCGAAGCCAAGCGCCAGGTGTTCGGACGGGTCGGCATCGACATGATCGCCGGTCCCTCGGAGATCCTGGTGGTCGCCGACGGCGATCAGGATCCCGCCTGGATCGCGGCGGACCTGTTGAGCCAAGCGGAGCACGACGAGCTCGCCCAGGCGATCCTCGTCACCGACAGCGCGGCGCTCGCCGATCGGGTCGCCGCCGAGGTCGAGGCGCAGCTCGCCGATCTGCCGCGGCGCGAGGTCGCGGCCGCCAGCTGGCGGGACTTCGGCGCGATCGTCCGGGTGCACGACCTTGCCGATGCGCCCGCGGTGGTCGACCGGCTGGCGCCCGAGCACCTCGAGCTGATCGGGCCGCGCGCCGAAGCGCTGGCGCCGCGCATCAAGCACGCCGGCGCGATCTTCATGGGCCCCTACACGCCCGAAGTGATCGGCGACTACGTCGGCGGCCCCAACCATGTCCTGCCGACCGGCCGGAGCGCGCGGTTCGCCTCGGGTCTGGCCGTGTTCGACTTCCTGAAGCGGACCACGGTGCTCGGCTGCCCGGCCGGGAGCTTCGCCAGGCTCGGGCCGGCGGCGGCAACGCTCGCGCGCGCGGAGGGGCTCGCGGGCCATGCGCGCGCGATCGACCGGCGTCTTGCCGCCGCGAAGCCGGCATGAGCGACGATGACCGCGCGCGGATCATCGAGATCCGGCTCGATTCCGGCAGCATCGTCCGCTGGAGCCGCGAGGTCGAGCACGAGCGCCAGGTCGCGGTGTTCGATCTGCTGGAGCGCAACTCGTTCCGGCTGGTCAACGGCTTTGCCGGCCCCTACCGGATCGAGCTGTCGCTGCGCGAGAGCAACCTGATCTTCACGCTCGCCGACGAGCCGGCTCGCAAGCGGTCCGAGATCACCGTCTCGATGCGGCCTTTCCGTCGCCTGATCAAGGACTACTTCCTGATCTGCGACAGCTATTTCCAGGCGATCAAGCATGCCTCGCCGAGCCGGATCGAGGCGATCGACATGGGACGCCGGGGCCTGCACAACGAGGGCGCCGAAAAGCTCCGCGACGCGCTCGCCGACAAGATCCTGGTCGACGACGAGACCGCGCGCCGCCTGTTCACCCTGATCTGCGTCCTGCACATCCGTGCCTAAGACGGCCGAGGACCTGCCCGGCAGCGTCCTGTTCGCCTGCACGCACAACGCGATCCGATCGCCGATCGCCGAGGCGATCATGAAATATCTCCACGGCCGCACGGTCTACGTCCAATCGGTCGGACTCCGGCCGGAACCCATTGATCCGTTCGCGGTCGCGGCCCTCGACGAGATCGGCGTCGACAAGTCGCGGCATCGGCCGAGGAGCTTCGAGGATCTCGAGGACGACTACTTCGATCTGGTGATCTCGCTGTCGCCCGAGGCGCAGCACAGGGCGGTCGAGCTGACCCGGACCAGCTCCTGCGAGATCGAGTTCTGGCCGACCATGGACCCGAGCCTGGTCATCGGCGCGCGCGAGCAACGGCTCGACGCCTATCGCGCGCTGCGCGACGATCTGCTCCGGCGTCTGCGGCAACGGTTTCCGCCCGGCGGCGCGCCGATGATGGCCTGAACGGTCGGATCGCCAGGGCTCCGCCCCCTTGACCTCGCCGCCGGCCACCGTCATCTACAGGGTGCCCTGATCCCGGCAGGCGCTCAGCAAGGAGGTTGGATGGCCAAAGAAGATCTGATCGAGTTCAGCGGCACCGTCACCGAAGTCCTGCCCAATGCGATGTTTCGCGTCAAACTTGAGAACGAGCACGAAATCCTCGCGCATACCTCCGGCCGGATGCGCAAGAATCGGATCCGGGTGCTGACCGGCGACCGAGTCACGGTCGAGATGACGCCCTACGATCTGAGCCGCGGCCGGATCACCTATCGCTACAAGTAGCGGGTGGCTGCCAACCCGCCGCTGATCCTGGCCTCGTCATCGCCGCGGCGGCTGGCGTTGCTCCGCCAGATCGGGCTCGAGCCGAGCGCGATCGAGGGGCCCGAGGTGGACGAGACACCGCACCCGCGCGAAATCCCCCGAGCCTATGCCAGCCGCATCGCCGCGGCCAAGGCGGCCGCGGTCGCCGCGCGGCAGCCCGATTCCGAGCGGTTCGTGCTCGGCGCCGACACGGTGGTCGCGTGCGGCCGCCGCATCCTGCCCAAGGCGACCGATGCCGCGGTCGCGGAGCGCTGTCTCAAGCTGCTCTCGGGCCGGCGCCACCGGGTCTACACAGGGATCATGATCCTGGCACCCGCGGGCCGGCGCGCGGCGCGCGTCGTGATGACCGCGGTCCGCTTCAAGCGGCTCGCGAGCGACGAGCTTGGTGCCTATCTCGCCTGCGGCGAATGGCAGGGCAAGGCCGGCGGTTACGGGATTCAGGGCCGCGCCGAGGCGTTCACACTCGCGATCAACGGCAGCTGGTCGAATGTCGTCGGCCTGCCGCTCGCGACCACGGTCGATCTGCTGCGCGGGCTTGGCTGGCGGTTCGGGCCATGAGCTCGGAGCTGGTGATCGAGCCCACCCCGTTCGGCCTGCGCGCGGGCCTGCTCGAGGACGGCCGCCTGGTCGAGGTCAGCCTGCTCAATGACGACGCCATACCGGCGCGCGGCCAGATCTGGCTTGGTCGGGTGCGGACCGTCGATCCCGATCTCGACGCCGCGTTCGTCGACTGCGGTCTCGGCCAGGACGGCTGGCTCGCGGCCCGGGACGCGCCGCTGGAGCCCGGGCAGGCGCGCGGCACGCCGATCGGCCA
>DATAOG010000619.1:0-3202 GCA_036265855.1 Geminicoccaceae bacterium
GGTCGACCGGGTTGAGGACCGCGACCGGAGGCGCTGGCGGGCCGGCGGCATCATGGTGCAGCGGCTGCCAGAGCAGGTCGCCGAGGGCCGCGAGGAGCAGATGGAGGAGGACTGGCGCCGGACCATGCTGCTGCTCAGCACCGCGACCGAGGCCGAGCTCGTGGACCCGGATCTGGCACCCGAGCGCCTGCTGCTGCGGCTGTTCCACGAGGAGGGCGTGCGCGTGTTCCGGCCGCTCGACCTCTCGTTCGGCTGCCGCTGCTCGCGCGCCCGGGTCGAGGCCATGCTGCGCCGGTTTCCGCCGGCCGAGCTCGAGGACATGAAGGAGGCCGACGGCCATCTCGTCGTGACCTGCGAGTTCTGCAGCGCGACCTACCGGTTCGACGACGCGGAGCTCGTGAGCTTGCACGCCGGTCCCCGCCACTAGGGAAGGCAGAGCCGTTGCGAAGCGTTGTCGCCGTCGCGCTCGTCCTCGGGCTCGTGGGCTGCGCCCGCAACTACGAAACCTTCCAGCCGCCGCCGCTCGATCTTGGCAACCGGCCGCCGCTCCGCTTCGCGGTCGCTGCGGTCGATATCCGGAGCGCCTTTAAGCCGAAGGGCGGGCCGCCATACGTCGAGCACACGTTCGTCTTGACCCCCGAGGCCGCGACCCGCCAGCTGCTCGAGCACCGGCTGGCGGCGGTCGGCGGCCCGGGCCGGCTGCAGGCCGTGATTCTCGACGCCTCGGTCACCGAGCAGAAGCTGGAGACCAAAACCGGCATCCAGGGCTACCTCGCGACCGAGCCCGCCGCGCGCTTCGAGGGCCGCCTCAAGGTCCGGGTCGACCACCTGGACGATGCCGGCAATGTCCAGGGCTCGGTCAGCACCGAGGCGACCCGGACCAAGGCGTTGCCCGAGGACATCGGCTATGCGGAGCGCCAACGGCTCGGCTATGAGCTGGTCCGCGAGCTGATCGACGACCTCGATGCCGGCCTCACCGCCAATCTCCGCGAGACTTTCGCCAGCCTGCTGCGGTCCTGACGCCCGCCTCGATCGCAGGCCGAGGTCACTGAACGAGGGGTGATCGCCTAGCCGGGAAACGTCGCCCGGCCAGGCGATGGGTCTCGAGATGTGGCGGCCGGCCGTACCGGCTTGGCAGTTTTCACAGTCTGAGCTTGATCGCGGCTGAGAGATAGTGAGCGTAGTCGTCGGCATGTCCTGAGAACGGGCCGTTGTTGACCGGACCGCCGGCGCCCGCGGCCAGGATGTTCATGTCCTCGATGGCGAAGTAGCTGTAGCCGAGATCGAATGACAAGCGGTCGTTCAGCCGGTAGCTCGCGCCCGCCGACAAGAGGAAGCCGTCGTTATACGGCAGTCGGTAAGTGCGGTTGTCATTGTCGATCGGCGACAGCTCGTAGCCGAGCCCCGCGCGTACGCTGACCTGCTGCGTGACGTCGAACTCGCCGCCGCCCGAGAAGAACCAGCCGTCGTTGTATTCGAACGGCAGGTCGATCGGCGCCGGGCCGCCCTCGATCTGCACGGTGTCGAACCGGCTCCAGTTCGTCCACTCGGCCCCGGCCATGACGCGGAAGCGATCGGTGATCCGCTGGCGCAGGCCGAGCGTGACCACGTCCGGCAGGTTGACGCCGTGGTAGGTCACGTCGAAGGCACCGGCATTCGCGGTCCGCAACGTGCCGTCTAGATCCTGGTCGATGAACGAGCGGTAGCCGAGGCCGATCTCGGTCCCTGGCAAGGGCGTCACCCGGACCCCGGCCGTAAAGCCGAACCCGACGTCGTCGCCATCGAGGGTCGAGATCCCGAGCGCCGGCAGGGCCTGCCGGGTCAGTCGCGCATCGAAGTACTGGACCTCGGCGCCGATCGCGACCGCGAGCCAGTCGGTCACCTGAACGGCCACGGCCGGGTTGACGTTGACCGAGAAGACCTCCGACTTGCCGGCCACACCGGTCTGGTACAGGATCGAGCTGCCGCCATATCGGGTGACGAGACCGAACGGGGTGTTGATGCCGACCCCGAGGACCACCCGGGGGTTCAGCCGGTAGGCCGCGTAGCCGGCCGGGACCAGCGCGTTCTGGCCGATGTTGTCCTCATGGGAGCCTGGGAAGCCCAGGGCGGGCACCGGGTCGAGCTTGACGTCACCATGCGGGAAGATGCCGGTGGCGACGACTTCCAATTCGACTCGCTTGACCGTGGACAGGTTGGCCGGGTTCCAGAACATCGAGGACAGGCTGCCGCCCGCCGCGATGCCGGCGAACGAGGCGCCCTGGCCGTAAGCGCTCTGAGTCCTGACCGCGAAGCCGCCCGCGTGCGCGGCCGATGCGATAGCCAAGCCAGCGGCCGCAGCGGCGCAAACTGCCAGTCCGCACCTGGTCCCCATGGGGCGTTCCCCCTGGCCGACGGCGGTCTCCGCCCCGGCATCACCCGTGCGTCCCATTGTATGCTCGGCGATCCGAAGATCAATCCCAGCGCGTGTTTCGATTCAGCGGTATGAACGTGCTGGGCGTGCGAGTCTCCAAGGGCGGGTCGGCCACTGTGCGTTGGCGTATTCTGAAGCAGCCGCTAAGCTCGGGCTGCGGCCACGAGGGGAGAGATCGATGGGCAGCCCGGAACAGTCGGTAACCGCGGCTCTGATCATCATCGGCAACGAGATCCTCTCGGGCCGGACGGTCGATGCCAATCTGCCCTACATCGCCCAGAAGCTCGGCGCGATCGGGATCCGGCTCATGGAGGCAAGGGTGGTCGCCGACGACGAGACCGCGATCGTCGAGGCGGTCAACGCCTGTCGGACGCGTTTTGCCTATGTCTTTACGACCGGGGGAATCGGGCCGACCCATGACGACATCACCGCGGCCTCGGTGGCCAGGGCGTTCGGGCGGCGCTACGGGCGCCATCCCGAGGCCGAGCGGCGGCTGCTTGCCTATTATCCGCCCGAGCGGGTCAATCCGGCACGCATGAAGATGGCCGACATGCCCGAGGGTGTCGAGCTGATCGACAATCCGGTGAGCGTCGCGCCGGGCTTCAAGATCGAGAACGTGCATGTGCTGCCGGGCGTGCCGAAGATCATGCAGGCGATGCTCGACGGCCTGCTGCCGACCCTTCGAGGCGGGGCGCGCGTGCGCTCGCGGGCGATCACGGTGATCGCGCCCGAGGGCGACGTCGCCAATGCCGGGCTCGGCGAGATCCAGGCGCGCTTTCCCCAGATCGA
>DATAOG010000620.1:0-12615 GCA_036265855.1 Geminicoccaceae bacterium
ATCCATGCCGCGATCATGCGGCCACGGCCCCTCGCCTGTCACCCGCGCCGCGGCGTGCGATGCGCAGCCGGTCGCGCCGGTCTATCCCGGCCCCGGCGCCCGTACGGTCCGGTCCTCGATGAGGCCGCGTTCGACACGCCCGCGAGCCGGCGTTCGCCATGAACTTGCAGGAGGCTCAAGTGCAGCGATATCGAGCGCGGAAGGCAGTCAGTCCCTGCCAGTGCGGCCGTGCCAGGGGTCCGGGCCGGGGTCCCGCCCGGCGGCAACCTCGGTCAGCCGACCGAGGTAATGGGCCCAGCCTTCCGCATGCCCGGCGCATTGCGCGGCAGTGGGCAGGCCGGTGTGGGTCAGGCGCAGCAGCGTCCCGTCCGGCTGCTCGATCAGGTCGATCTCGACCAGGCTCGACCCCGGCGGCACCGCTTCGCTGCCGTCCCAGCCGAAGCTGTAGGCCAGGCGGTGCACCGGCACCACCTCGCGGAAGGAGCCGCGGGCGAAGCGAGCCCCGGTGACATTGACGAGATAGAGCCCGCCCTGCTCCGGCTCGACCTGCGCCTCCGTTCCCATCCAGCGCAGGATCTTCTCCGGGTCGGTCATCAGCGCGAACACCGCGGCGGGCGGCGCCGGGATGTGCGTCTCCCGGCGGACGACGAGGGCCTCTTGCATCGGTCTCCCCCATGGTTGCGATGGCCTGGCCCGCCTGCGGCGGAGGATCGACGGGCGCTTGCGGCCTTGATCCGAGAATAGACCGGCGGAGCCCGCCGCGCCATCGCCGGCGCAGATGACAGGCCAGGGGCGATGGCGGCATGATCGCGGCATGGATCTGCCGGCACCGCTTGCCTGGCTCGTGGACGAGGCCGGCGCCTCGCCCGGCCCTGACCGGTTTCTGGCCGAGCTCGGCGGTCGCCTGCTGGCCGAGGGTCTGCCGCTGGCCGGCGGCGCGCTCACGCTTGCGGTGCCGCATCCGATCATCGCCCGCCGAACCTGGCTGTGGCGCGCGGAGACCGGGGCGGTGATCGAGGCGCTGGGCTTCGCGCTCGCTCCGCTGAGCCAGACCGGGCGCGACTGGCTGGCCGGGCTTGGGCCGGTGCAGGAGGACACGGTCGGCCTCGGGCTGGACCGTCAGGTACTGGGCTGGGCCGGGACGCGGCCGTTCGCCCCCGCCGAGGCCGGCCGGCTGCGCGAGGCCCAGCGCTTCGTCGCGGCGCCCTTGGCCGCGCTCACCGCGCGGGCGGCGCTGACGGCGTTGCTCGAGGCTTATCTCGGCCGGCGCAGTGCCGCCCGGGTGCAGGCCGGCGCGCTGCGCCGCGGCACCGGAGAGATGATCCGCGCCGCGCTGCTCTATGCCGACCTGCGCGGCTTCACCGCCTTGTCCGAGGCGACCGAGCCCGCGGTGATGATTGCCGCCCTCGACGCCTGGTTCGACCGCGTCGCCCTGGCGGTGCACGCGTTCGGGGGCGAGGTCCTGAAGTTCATCGGCGACGGCCTGCTGGCGATCTTCCCGGTCAGCGGCGCGCCGGCCGAGGCCTGCGAGGCGGCGCTGCGCGCGGTCGTCGCCGCGCGCGCCGGCATGGCCCATCTCGATGCGGAGCGGCAGGCGCAGGGGCTGCCGTCGCTGGCCTTCGGCGCGGCGCTGCATCTGGGCGAGATCCTGTGGGGCAATATCGGTGCCGCCGACCGGCTGGACTTCACCGCCATCGGCCCTGCGGTCAACCTGGTCAGCCGGCTGGAGGGGCTGTGCCGGCCGCTCGGCAGGTCGCTGCTGATCTCGGGCGCGCTCGCCGCCGAGATCATGACGCCGCTGGTGCCCTTGGGCGAACACGCGCTGCGCGGCATCGCATCGCCCTGCGCCGTCTTCACGCTGCCGGACGCGTGAGCGCCATCGAGCTCGAGCGTCCGCGCCGCGGGCTCAGCCCATGGTCGGCATCTTGAACTCCGCGCCCGCCCGGATGCCGGTCGGCCAGCGCGAGGTCACCGCCTTCTGGCGGGTGTAGAATCGGACGGCCTCGGGTCCGTACATGTGGTGGTCGCCGAACAGCGAGCGCTTCCAGCCGCCGAAGCTGTGGAAGGCCATCGGCACCGGGATCGGCACATTGACCCCGATCATGCCGATCGCGACCCGGTGCGCGAAGGTGCGGGCGGCGTCGCCGTCGCGGGTGAAGATCGCGGTGCCGTTGCCGTACTCGTGGCGGTTGACGAGGTCGACCGCGGCATCGAAATCTTCCGCGCGCACGACCGAGAGCACCGGGCCGAAGATCTCGTCCCGGTAGATCCTCATCTCCGGCCGGACCCGGTCGAACAGGCAGCCGCCGAAATAGTAGCCGTTCTCGTAGCCCTGGAAGCCGTCGAGCCGGAAGTCGCGCCCGTCGACCACGAGCTCGGCCCCCTCCTCGACACCGAGGTCGACGTAGCCCTTGACCTTGGCCCGGTGCTCGGCGGTGACCAGCGGGCCCATCTCCATGCCGGGCTCGCGGCTCGGGCCGATCTTCAGCGCCCGCACGCGCGGCGCCAGGTCCTCGATCAGCCGGTCGCCCGCCTTGCCGACCGCGACCGCGACCGAGATCGCCATGCAGCGCTCGCCGGCCGAGCCGTAGGCCGAGCCGATCAGCGCGTCGGTGACCTGGGCCGGATCGGCGTCGGGCAGCACCACCATGTGGTTCTTGGCGCCGCCGAGCGCCTGGACCCGCTTGTTGTGCGCGCTCGCGGTATGATGGACGTACTCGGCGATCTTGGTCGAGCCGACGAAGCTCACCGCGGCGATCCCGCGATGGGTCAGGATCGCATCGACCGCCACCTTGTCGCCGTTGACGAGGTTGACCACGCCGTCGGGCACGCCCGCCTCCTTCGCCAGCTCGACGATCCGCAGCGGGCAGGACGGGTCCTTCTCCGAGGGCTTGAGCACGAAGGTGTTGCCGCAGGCGATCGCCATCGGGAACATCCAGAGCGGGATCATGGCCGGGAAGTTGAAGGGCGTGATCCCGGCGCAGACCCCGAGCGGCTGACGGAACGAGGTGAGGTCGATCGCGGCGCCGACGTTCTCGCTGAACTCGCCCTTGAGCAGCTGCGGGATGCCGCAGGCGAACTCGACCACCTCGATGCCGCGGACGACCTCGCCCTTGGCATCGGCGAGCGTCTTGCCGTGCTCGGCGCTGATCAGGGCAGCGAGCTCGTCGATCTGCTGCTCGAGCAGGTCCTTGAGCCTGAACATGATCCGCGCGCGCCGGAGCGGCGGCGTGTCGGCCCAGTCGGGCAGCGCCGCCTGCGCCGCCTGGATCGCGGCGTCGACCTCGGCCTCGCTGGCGAACGCCACCCGGCCCGAGCGCTCGCCGACCGAGGGATCGAACAGATCGCCATAGCGCCCGCTCGCGCCTTCGACCCCCTGACCCCCGATCCAGTGCCCGATGTCCTTGCTCATGTTGCCCTCCCGTCGGAGCCGCCAAGCTGCCGCTCGAGCTGACAGAATAGTACCCCGCCAAGCCGGACCGTCCAGCTCGCGACGGCAATCGCTTAATGCGCAAGCTCACTCAGCAGAACGACCCGGCCGTCCAGACGCGGCTCACGCCGGACGGCCGCGCGAAAGCGACGATCGGCCGTCACCACGCTACAACCGCTGGCAATGGCCAGCGCAAGATAGATGCAGTCGTAGACCGGATGTTCGAGCGCCACACCCAGCGCCAAGGCCTCGTCAATGAATTCGACCGCCGGCGAGATCCGTACCGGCGCTTCGCAGATCGTGGTCCATGCCGGCTCGACCTCGCCCACGCCCACGCTGCCCCGGGCAGCCCGGGAACGCAGCGCATTGGCGCACTCGATCAGCATCAGATCCGGTGCGAGCAGGATGCCGTCGAACAACGCGTAGGCCAGATCCCGATCCGGCTCGTGGAGCACCCATTTGATCGCGACGCTCGCATCGACCACGAGCTCGCGCGCGATCACCGCTCATCCCTGAACTTGCGAACGATCCGCCAGCTCTCGTCGGGCAAGGGACCAATCCTTTCGCTCACCGCCTTTGCCTTGCGCAGCCAGGCGTCGACATCCGGCTTCGCTTCCGGCAGTAGCGCCTGCTTCAGGATCTCCCGGTGCTCGGCCTCGGCCGAGCGGCCATTCGCCTTGGCCCGCGCCTTCAGGCGCTGCACGAGGTCATCGTCGAGCTTGCGGACGATCAGGGTTGCCATCGTCGTCTCCCGAATCTCGGAGATAGCGCTTGCTATCACGAGGCGCAAGCCGCGGCCATGGAAAGCTGTGGCCTGGAATGGCCGGCCACGGCTATGGTCGACCCGGGCGCTGTCGCCGCTGGAGGTCGAAGCATGAACCGGGAGGTGATCATCACCTGTGCCGTGACCGGGGCCGGCGATACGGTCGGGCGGCATCCGATGATCCCGGTCACGCCCGCGCAGATCGCCGAGGCCGCGCTCGAGGCCACCGCGGCCGGGGCAGCGATCACCCACATCCACGTCCGCGATCCCGCGACCGGCAAGGCCGACCGCAAGCCGCACCTCTATCGCGAGGTGGTCGAGCGGATCCGGGCGAGCAACGCCGAGGTCATCTTGAACCTCACCGCCGGGATGGGCGGCGATTTCGTGCCCGATCCGGACCGACCCTGGCAGGGCGGTCCCGGCACCGACATGGCGAGCGTCGCGGACCGGCTTGCCCATGTCGAGGAGCTGCGGCCCGAGATCTGCACGCTCGACTGCGGCAGCATGAACTACGCCCAGAGCGCCTATGTCAGCACGCCGGAGATGCTCCGCGCGATGGCGCAACGGATCCGGGCGGCCGGCGTCAGGCCCGAGATCGAGGTGTTCGAGCTCGGCCACGTCTGGATGGCGAAGCAATTGATCGAGGAGGGCCTGATCGAGCACCCGCCGCTGTTCCAGCTCTGCACCGGGATCCCGTTCGGCGCCGAGTGCGATCCGCGCGCGATCCTCGCCATGCGGGATCTGCTGCCCGAAGGTGCGATCTTCGCCGCGTTCGGCATCGGCCGGATGCAGATGCCGATGGTCGCCGAGGCAGTCTTCCTCGGCGGCCACGTCCGGGTCGGCCTCGAGGACAACCTCTGGCTCGACAGGGGCGTGCCGGCCAGCAACGGCGCCCTGGTGGCCCGCGCGAGGCAGATCGTCGAGCTGATGGGCGCGCGCGTGCTCGGGCCGGACGAGGCGCGCGAGCGCCTGCGGCTGAAGCCCCGCTGAGCCCGGCGCCGATGACCGAGATCCGCAAGGTGGCGCTTATCGGCGCCGGCGTGATCGGCGCCGGCTGGGCCGCGCGCCTGGTCCTGAACGGCATCGACGTCGTGCTCCACGACCCCGATCCCGAGGCCGAGCGCAAGGTCGGCGAGGTGCTCTCGAACGCCGAGCGGGCGTGGCGGCGGCTCCTGCCGGACCTGCCCGAGCGCCGGGGAAGGATCACCTTCGGCCGCGGCCTCGAGGAAGCGGTCGCGGACGCCGACTTCATCCAGGAGAACGCGCCCGAGCGCGAGGATCTGAAGCGCGCCCTGCTCGGCCGCGCAAGCCGCGCCTGCCGCGCGGACGTCGTGATCGCATCCAGCACCTCGGGCCTGCTGCCGAGCCGGCTCCAGGCCGAGATGAGAGGGCCCGAGCGCCTGGTGGTCGGCCATCCGTTCAACCCGGTCTATCTGCTGCCGTTGGTCGAGATCTGCGGCGGCGAGCGGACCGCCGAGCAGACCAAAGCGCGGGCTGCCGCTTTCTATCGCGGGCTCGGCATGCATCCCTTGACGCTCCGCCGCGAGATCGACGGGTTCATCGCCGATCGCCTGCTCGAGGCGCTCTGGCGCGAGGCGCTGCACCTCGTCAACGACGGCATCGCCACGGCTGAGGAGATCGATCAGGCGATCGCCTACGGTCCCGGGCTGCGCTGGTCGTTCATGGGTACCTTCCTGCTCTATCGGCTGGCCGGCGGCGAGGCCGGCATGCGCCACTTCATGGCCCAGTTCGGCCCAGCCCTGAAGCTGCCCTGGACCCGGCTCGAGGCGCCGGAACTGACCGAGGGTCTGATCGAGCGGATCGTCGCGCAGTCGGACGAGCAGGCCCAGGGCAGCTCGATCCGCGAGCTCGAGCGCCGGCGCGACGACTGTCTGGTCGCGGTGCTGCGGGCGCTGCGCGCGCAGAACTATGCCGCCGGCGCGGTGCTCGAGGCCTATCGGGGCAGGCAGGGCTGAGATCGGCCATGGATTTCGGCCTTTCGCAAGAGCAGCAGATGGTGGTCGAGACCGTGCGCGACTTCGTCGAGCGCGAGCTCTACCCGCTCGAGGCCGAGGTCGAGCGCACGGGCGAGGTGCCGGACGAGGTCGGGCGCGACATCCGGCGGAGGGTCCGGGAGCTCGGGTTCTACGCCGCCAATATCCCGGAAGAATTCGGCGGCGGCGGGCTCGACCATCTGACCTTCACGCTGCTCGAGCGCGAGCTCGGGGGCGCGTCGATGGCGCTGACCGTGCACTTCGGCCGGCCGTCCAACATTCTTTGCGCCTGCGACGAGGAGCAGCGGCAGCGCTATCTCGGGCCCGCGGTGCGCGGCGACAAGATCGATTGCCTTGCGATGACCGAGCCCGAGGCGGGATCGGACGTGCGCTCGATGAGGACCTTCGCGCGGCGCGACGGCGACGATTACGTGATCGACGGCACCAAGCACTTCATCAGCCACGCCGACATCGCCGACTTTGCGATCGTGTTCGTCGCGACCGGCAGCCAGCCAACGACCAGAGGTCCAAAGCAGCGGATCACCTGCTTCCTGATCGACCGCGGCACGCCAGGCTTTGCGATCGAGAAGGGCTATCGCAGCGTCTCGCACCGGGGCTACCACAACTGCATTCTCCGGTTCGAGAACTGCCGGGTACCGGCGGCGCAGGTGCTGGGCGAGGAGGGCCAGGGCTTCGAGCTGATGAACCGCTGGCTCTACGCGACAAGGCTCACGGTCGCGGCGACCTGCGTCGGCCGGGCGCGCCGGGTCTTCGACCTTGCCGCCGACTGGTGCGCCAGCCGGAAGCAGTTCGGTCAGCCGATCGGCAAGTTCCAGGGCACGGGCTTTAAGCTCGCCGACATGGCGACTGAAATCGATGCCGCGGACCTGCTCACGCTCGCCGCTGCCTGGCGCCTCGATCATGGCCTGGACGCGAACCGGCAGATCGCGCAGGCGAAGCTGTTCGCGAGCGAGATGCTGGCCCGGGTCACCGACCACGCGGTCCAGATCTTCGGCGGCATGGGGCTCATGGACGACCTGCCGATCGAGCGCTTCTGGCGGGACGCGCGCGTCGAGCGGATCTGGGACGGCACCAGCGAGATCCAGCGCCACATCATCGCGCGCGAGATCCTGCGCCCGCTCGGCGGCTGAGCGCGATGCTGACCGACGCAGGCCGGCGCAATCTCGAGCGGCTGCTCCGGCCGCGGACCGTCGCCGCGGTCGGCGGCCGCTTCGCGCAGGAAGTGATCCGGCAGAGCCGCAAGCTCGGCTTTCGCGGCCGGATCTACGCGGTCAATCCCGACCGGCGCGAGCTCGCCGGCGTGCCCTGCTTGCCGCGGCTCGAGGACCTGCCCGAGGCGCCGGATGCGGTCTTTCTCGGGATCCGGCGCGAGGCGACGATCGAGGCGGTCGCGAAGCTCGCCGAGATCGGGGCGGGCGGTGCCGTCTGCTACGCCGCCGGCTTTGCCGAGGTCGCAGATGGCCTCGAGCTCGAGCGGCAGCTGGTCGCCGTGGCCGGCGGGATGGCGATCCTGGGGCCCAACTGCTATGGGCTGCTCAACCTGCTCGAGCGGGTCGCGCTCTGGCCGGACGAGCATGGCGCCAGGCCCGTGGACCGCGGCATCGCGCTGATCACCCAGAGCGGCAACATCGGCATCACGCTCACGATGCAGGAGCGCGGGCTCCCGATCGCCGCGGTGCTCTCGATCGGCAACCAGGCGCAGCTCGCGGTCCACGATCTTCTCGACGTTCTGGCCGAAGATCGGCGGATCACGGCGATCGGCCTCTACCTCGAGACGATCTCCGATCCGGTTGGATTTGCGCGCGCGGCGCTGAAGTGCGCAGAGCGGAGCCTGCCGGTCGTCGCGATCAAGGCCGGCCGCTCGGAGACCGGCGCGCGCGCGACGCTGTCCCACACGAGCTCGCTCGCCGGCCCCGATGCGCTCGTCGACGCCTATCTGCGCCGCTATGGCGTGATTCGCGTCGAGAGCCTCGCCGAGCTGCTCGAGACGCTGAAGCTGGTCTCGGTGCTGGGGCCTCTGCCGGGCCCGCGGATCGGCTCGCTCAGCTGCTCGGGCGGCGATGCCGCCATGGTCGCCGACCAGGCACCGGCCCACGGGCTCGAGCTGGCGCCGCTCTGCGAGCAGAGTGTGGTGGCGCTGCGCGCGGCGCTGGGCGAGCGGGTCGCGATCGCCAATCCGCTCGACTATCAGACCGGCATCTGGGCGAACCGCGCGCGCCTGCGCCGCTGCTTCGAGGCCATGATGGCGGCCGGCTTCGATGCGACGCTGCTCGTGCTCGACTACCCGCGCCCGGCCGAGAACGACGTCGCCGCCTGGGACCTGGCGGTCGATGCCTTCATCGCGGCGGCGGGCGCAACGCTCTCCCGGGCGATCGTCGTCGCCTCGCTGCCGGAAACCCTGCCGGCCGCGGCGCGCGAGCGCCTGATGGCGGCCGGGATCGCGCCGATGCAGGGGCTGCCCGAGTGCCTGGGCGCGATCGCCGCCGCCGTCCGGCTCGGCGAAGCCTGGCGGCGGATCGCCGGCTCGCCGCCGCCGCTGCCGCGGCTGGCAGGCCGGGCGGCGCTGGCTGCGCCGATCCTGTTGCGCGAGCGCGCCGCCAAGGAGCTGCTGGCGGCGCAGGGTGTCCGCGTGCCCGAGGGCGAGGTCGTGCCGATCGCCCAGGCGGTCGCGACGGCCGAGCGGCTGGGCTTCCCGGTCGCGCTGAAGACCGCGGCGGAGATCGCGCACAAGAGCGAGGCGGGCGGCGTCGCCCTTCGCCTCGGGACCGCGGCGGCGGTGGCGTCGGCCGCCACAGCGATGGCGTCGCTCTGCGATCTCGTGCTGGTCGAGCGCATGTTGCCGCCGCCGCTCCTCGAGCTGATCGTCGGCGTTGCCGTCGACCCGCAGTTCGGCCCGCATCTGATGCTCGGCGCCGGCGGCACGCTGGTCGAGCTCCGGCGGGATACGGCGCTCCTGGTGCTGCCCGCGGCGCCAGGCGATGTCCAGGCCGCACTGCGCAGGCTCAGGATCTGGCCGCTGCTCGCGGGTCATCGGGGCACGCCCGCGGCCGATCTGGAGGCGGTCCTCGACGCGGTGACCCGGATCGGCACGTTCGCGACCGAGCACGCCGATCGCCTGCTGGAGCTCGAGGTCAATCCGCTGATGGTCTACCGGACGGGCGAGGGGGCGATTGCCGCGGACGCGCTGATCCGCCTGGCTGCACCGATCGAGAGGCATGCCCCGACCATGGAGCAGGTGGCGTGAGCGAGGTTCTCCACTTCCGGCGTGACGGCCCGGTGCTCGAGGTCGTGCTCGACCGGCCGAAGGCGAACGCGATTGATGCCCCGACCAGCCGCGCGCTGGGCGAGGCCTTCGCGGCCTTCCGCGACGACCCCGAACTCAAGGTCGCGATCGTCACCGGGGCAGGCTCGCGCTTCTTCTCGGCCGGCTGGGATCTCAAGGCGGCCGCCGCCGGCGAGACTCCGGATGCCGATTTCGGGGTCGGCGGCTTCGGCGGCCTGCAGCAGCTGAAAGGCCTCAACAAGCCCGTGATCGCGGCGGTGGGCGGCATGGCGGTCGGCGGCGGCTTCGAGCTGGCGCTGTCGGCCGACCTGATCCTCGCCGCCGAGCACGCGCGTTTTGCGCTGCCGGAGATCAAAGCGGGCCAGCTCGCCGATGCCGCGACGATCAAGCTGCCGCGCCGGATGCCGCACCACATCGCGATGGAGCTGCTGCTGACCGGTCGCTGGATGGAGGCCGAGGAGGCGAGGCGCTGGGGCCTCGTCAACGAGATCGTCGCCGCAGGCGATCTGATGGCACGCGCAAGAGAGCTCGCGGCGCTGCTCGCGTCCGGGCCGCCGCTGGTGTTCGCCGCGATCAAGGAGGTGATCCGCGAGAGCGCGCATCTGCCGATCCAGGACGCGTTCGCCCTGATCACGCAAAAGCGCCTGCCCACGGTCCGCGCGCTCTATGGCAGCGAGGATGCGAGAGAGGGTGCCCGCGCCTTCGCCGAGAAGCGCGAGCCGGTCTGGAAAGGGCGCTAGGCCGCGTACTCGGGCTCCTCGGCTTCTAGGATCGCCTTGAGCTCCTGGAAGTGGGCCTCGGCGAAACCCTCGTAGTCCTGCCACTCCTTGGCGACCCGCGCGGCCAGATTGTCGGAGACCAGACGCAATTCCTTACCGGTCGAGTAGGCGAGCACCAGGACCTGGCAGGCCTTCTCCAGGTAGTAGAGCTCGTCGAACGCCTGGGCGACGCTCTTGCCAACCACGATCACGCCATGGTTGGCCAGCATCAACACGGATTTGTCGCCGATCGCGTGCGCGAAGCGGCGGCCTTCGTCGATCGACAGCGCGAGCCCGTCGTAGACGTCCTCGTAGGCGACCCGCCCGAAGAACCGCAGGCAGTTCTGGTCCAGCGGCTTGATCTCGCCGTCCTTGAGCGTCGTCAGCGTGGTCGCGTACGGCATGTGGGTGTGCAGGATGCAGCGCGCCTGCGGCAGCTCCTGGTGCAGTGCCGCGTGGATGTACCAGGCGGTCGGATCGGGCGCATCCGGCCGCTCGAGCGCGGCCGGATCGGCGGTATCGAGCAGCAGGAGATCGCGAGCGCGAATGCGCGCGAAATGGCGCCAGCGCGGGTTCATCAAGAACCGCCGGCCGTCGTTGGAGACCGCGACGCTGAAATGGTTCGCGACCCCCTCGTGCCAGCCGAGCCTCGCGGTCCAGCGGAACGCCGCCGCCAGATCGACCCGCAACTGCCGCTCGGCCGGGTCGAGCTCCTCGATTTCTCTCGTCTGTCGGGCAAAGGCGGACATCGGCAGGACCTCCAACGGGGCTCGAGAGCGGCCATCCTAGCCCGCGCGCGGGCGCTTGCCAGCGCGAATCGGCAGTGGACGCGCGCTCGGCCGCCAGCGCATGCTGAAGCGCGCAAGCGACGGATGAGGTTGGCGACATGCCACCGAAGCAGCCGAACATCCTGCTGGTCATGGCCGATCAGCTGACCGCGTTCGCGCTGCCCTGCTATGGCGGTCCGGTGGTCAAGGCGCCGCACATCGGGCGGCTCGCCGCAGACGGCATCCTGTTCGAGAACGCCTATTGCAACAGCCCGCTCTGCGCGCCGTCGCGCTGCTCGATGCTGACCGGCCGCCTGCCGTCCCGGATCGGGGCCTACGACAACGCGAGCGAGTTCCCGGCCAGCGCGCTCACGATCGCGCACGGGCTGCGCGCCCAGGGCTACCGCACCTGCCTCGTGGGAAAAATGCACTTCGTCGGCCCCGACCAGCTGCACGGCTTCGAGGAGCGGCTGACCACCGACATCTACCCGGTCGACTTCGGCTGGACGCCGAACTGGGATAAGCCCGAGGAGCGGATCGACTGGTGGTACCACAACATGCAAAGCGTCAAGCAGGCGGGCATCGCCGAAGCGACCAACCAGCTCGACTTCGACGACGAGGTTGCTTTCCACGCGGCGCGCTTCCTCCAGGACCACGCCCGCTCCGACGATCCCCGCCCGTTTTTCCTGACGGTCTCGTTCACGCACCCGCACGACCCGTACGTGATCCGCGAAGCCTACTGGAACCGCTATAGCGACGACGAGATCGCGCCTCCCCGGATCGGGCCGCTGCCGGAGGAGCAGATGGACCCGCACAGCCGACGGCTGGTCCGGGTCTCGGCGATCGACGAGGCGGCGATCACGGAGGCGGACGTGCGCCGGGCGCGCCGCGCCTACTACGGCGCGATCTCCTACCTGGATGACGCGGTCGGCCGGCTGATCGACACGCTCGAAAGGTTCGGACTCGCGGACGACACGATCGTGATCCTGACCGCGGACCATGGCGACATGCTGGGCGAGCGGGGCTTGTGGTACAAGATGTGCTTCTTCGAATGGGCCGTGCGCGTGCCGCTGATCTTCCGGGCGCCCGGCCGATTCGCGCCGCGGCGCACGCCGGAGCTCGCTTCGCTGCTCGATCTGCTGCCGACGCTCCTCGACCTCGGCCGGCCGCAAGGGGGCGGGATCGCCACGACCGAGCATGAGGGCATGAGCCTCGTGCCCGCGCTGCATGGTGGCGCGCTGCCGGAGCGGACCGTGCTCGGCGAATATCTCGGGGAAGGCGCGCTGGCGCCGGTACTGATGATCCGCCGCGGCCCTTGGAAGTTCATCTGGAGCGAGCCCGACCCGCCGATGCTGTTCGATCTCGAGCGCGACCCCGAGGAGCTTGACAACCTCGCCGCCGCGCCCGGGCAGGCTTCGATCGTCGGGGAGTTCGTGGCGGAGATACGTCGGCTCTGGGACCCTGCGCGCCTGCGCGATGACGTCCTGAAGAGCCAGCGGTCGCGCCGCCTCGCGTTCGATGCGCTGATGACCGGCCGGCACGCCTCCTGGGATTTCCAGCCCCTGCACGACGCCGCTCACCAGTATGCCCGCAACCACC
>DATAOG010000621.1:0-4703 GCA_036265855.1 Geminicoccaceae bacterium
GATCGGCGCCGGGCCGGGCGAGGTGCTGGTCGCCGACTCGACCTCGGTCAATCTCTTCAAGCTGATCGCCGCGGCGCTCGAGCTGCGGCCGGGCCGTCCGGTCGTGGTCTCCGAGCGCGGCAACTTCCCGACCGACCTCTACATCGCCCAGGGTGTGGCCGCATGGCTCGGCGATCGGGTCGAGCTGCGTCCGGTCGCAAGCGCAGAACTCGAAGCGGCCCTCGACGAGCGCACCGCGCTCCTTTTGCTGACCCACGTGGATTATCGCAGCGGCCGGCAGCACGACATGGCGCGCCTGACGCGGGCGGCGCACGCCGCGGGCGCGCTCACGCTCTGGGATCTGGCGCACAGCGCCGGCGCGGTCCCGGTCGATCTGAACGCGGCGGGCGCCGATCTCGCGGTCGGCTGCGGCTACAAATACCTGAACGGCGGACCGGGGGCGCCTGCCTTCCTGTTCGTTGCAGAGCGCTTACAGCAGCGCGCCCGCCAGCCCATCACCGGCTGGTTCGGCCATGCCGAGCCGTTCGCCTTCCGGCCAGAGTATCGGGCGGCCACGGGCATCCGGAGATTCCTCGCCGGCACGCCGCCGATCCTGAGCCTGAAGGCGCTGGAGGCCGGCGTCGACCTGCTGCTCGAGGTCGATCCCGAGGCTCTGCGCGAGAAATCGATGGCGCTGACCGAGCTCTTCATCGAGCTGGTCGAAGCGCGCTGCGAGGGCGCCGGCTTCGAGCTCGCGAGCCCTCGCGGCGCCGCCGAGCGGGGTGCGCAGGTGGCGCTCCGGCACCCGGACGGCTATCCGATCGTGCAGGCGTTGATCGCGCTAGGCGTGATCGGCGACTTCCGGGCGCCCGATCTGCTCCGCTTCGGCCTGGCGCCGCTCTACCTGCGCTTCGTCGACATCTGGGACGCGATCGAGGCGCTGCGCCAGGTGATGACGCTCCGCGCCTGGGACGTGCCGGGGTATCATGAGCGAGCCGCTGTGACATGACCGAGCCGGAACCTGCGCTCGAGCCGGGCGTCCAGACTGAGCTCGAGGACGCGCTCACCTACGGGCGCTATCTGGCGCTCGACGAGCTGCTCGCCTGTCAGCGGCCGGTCTCGGACAGCCATGACGAGATGCTGTTCATCGTGATCCATCAGGCGAGCGAGCTCTGGCTCAAGCTGATGATCCACGAGCTGCGGGCGGCGCGCGCGCGGATCGCCGCCGACGACCTGCAGCCGGCCTTCAAAATGCTGGCGCGGGTGTCCCGCATCCAGGCGCAGATGATCCAGTCGTGGGACGTGCTCTCGACGCTGACGCCCGCGGATTACCTGGTGTTCCGGCACCGGCTGGGGCCGGCGTCCGGGTTCCAGTCACACCAGTACCGGCTGGTCGAGTTCCTGCTCGGCAACCGCCAGCGGGCGACGCTCGCGGTCCACCGGCACACGCCGGAGGTGCACGCCGCGCTCGCGCTCGAGCTCGAACGGCCGAGCCTCTACGACGAAGCGATCCGGTTGCTGGCGCGGCGCGGCTTCGAGCTCGCGCCAAGCTGCCTCGAGCGCGACTGGAGCCGGCCCTACCGGTCGGACCCGAGCGTGCTCCAGGCCTGGGCCAGGATCTACCGCGACGCCGGCCACAACTGGGACCTGTACGAGCTCGCCGAGGATCTGGTCGATCTCGAGGACTGGTTCCGGCAATGGCGCTTTCGCCACGTCACCACGGTCGAGCGGATCATCGGGCAGAAGACCGGAACCGGCGGCAGCTCCGGCGTCAGCTACCTGAGGCGGGCGCTCGACGTGGTCTGCTTTCCCGAGCTCTGGCAGGTGCGCACCGAACTCTGAGCGGCCGCCGGTTTGCCCGACGGCTTGCGGCAGACTCCCTGCCAGCAGCTCAGGTCGCGTCCTTCTCGGCGGTCGCGGTCTGCTCCTGGGTCGGGGCGGGCAGGGCCGCCGGCACGGTCGTCTGCTGCTGGATCAGCTTGGCGGCGCTGAACAGCTTCTCCCGGTCGATCGGGCCGATCAGCGCATAGGCGAACGAACCCTCGATCCAGTAGACCATGCTGAACCCGTCCTCGCTCGCGAAGCTGACGGTGCCGTCATGCGCGCCGTTGACCGGGGTCGCCCAGCGGGCGCGGATGTAGAGCGTGATCCGCCGCGCGTCCGGGCTCTCGTACATCAGCTGCGCCGCGGGCTGGCCGGCCGCGGGCAGCAGCCGGCCGCCGACCAGCCTCAGACCCATGGTCTCGAGATTGGGCGCGTGCAGCGCCTCGCCGAGCCGCTCCGACAGCCAGAGCAGCAAGCTGTCCTGCTGATCGGCGCCGAACTCGACCGGATGGCGGAGGTCGGAGGCGAACAGCAGGTGCGCGTTGGCCGCCTGCCGGGCGAAGCTCATGGCCGGCGTCTCGGCGTCCTGCCTGAGCACCTCGCTGTGCAGCATCCAGCCGCCGCCGCTGCTCGCGAGCAGCAGCGCCGTGATCGTGACGACCCGCGCGACCAGGCCATGCCGGCCGATGCCGATCCAGTCGCGCAACCGTTTGGCCACCGACGACCGGCCGCAATAGCGCTCGACCCGCAAGCGCCTCGGCAGCGGCTCGTAGAGCACCTCGTCGTAGGCGAGATGCAGCGCTTCGCTCAGCGTCCGGTAGTCGTCCATGCGGGCCGCCTCCCCGGGATTGGCGGCCAGGAAGGCCATCACCGCCCGGCATCGCTCGGGCGGCAGCTGGCCGTCAACGAAGGCCTGGAAGTCGTCTTCGTCGATCGAAGTCTGGCGAGTGGTCATGGCATTCTGCGCAACTTGGGGTCTTGGCCCGCTGCGCTCGGGGCCGGGCCGTACGCCATGAAACGGCGCAGGGCCTCGCGCCCGCGATGCAGGCGGGACATGACGGTACCGATGGGAATGTCGAGGACGGCGGCAACGCTCTTGTAGTTCATGCCCTCAAGACCAACCAGCAGGACCACCTGGCGCTGGGATTCAGGCAAAATCTGCAGCGCCCGCGCCAGGTCGCGGATCTCGAGCGTGCGTTCCTGGTTCGGCGCGGTCGCGATTTCGGGCTGGTCGTCGTCGAGCTCCTGGTAGTCGGCGCGAGTGCGGCGTTGGCGCTGGTTGTTGATGTGAATGTTATGCAGAATCGTGAACATCCAGGCTCGGATGTCGGTTCCCGGCTGCCAGAGGTGGCTGCGGGAGAGCCCGCGCACCAGGGCTTCCTGCACCAGGTCGTCCGCGCGTATCGGGTCACCGAGCAACGATCGGGCATAGCGGCGGAGCTTCGGGATCTGCTCCGCGATCAAACGTTCGGTGTCGGACACGGGCGCTCCCATGCAACGTCAATCGATCTGCGCGGCGGGCTCCCTGGCGCCCAGCGTCCCCTGGATTGTTACATCAAAGCCAACACAAACCCCCCGAGCAATATTCCGGGTAGCGCCCGGTTCGGGGATCGGCGTTGCATTTCCGTTAGCCATTGTTGCCCGCAGGCCACAAATTGCTCTACCTGTGCGCTGGACCGGCAGCTCTTTCCGTGCGTTATGCGCGAGACGAAATCTGGCTTGCGCTGTGACCATGCTGCCACTCTGGGCGGCCCGGCGGCAGCTTCGCGGCCGGCTTCTCCGCGCTCAGGCCGAGCGCAGACGCGTGACCAGGGCCCGATGCAGCGCCGTGGTGCCGGCCGCGGCCACGCCCTCGTGCCGCGGCTCCGGCTTGTTCAGCTGCAGCGACCCGCCGCCCGCCTCGCTGATCCGGCCGCCCGCCTCGCCGATCAGCAGGAGCGCGGCGGCCAGATCCCAATCGTGGCAAATCCGCAACGAGATCAGGCCGTCGAAGCGGCCGGCTGCGACCAGCGCGAGCTTGTAGGCGAGCGAGCCCATCGTCGTGAACTCGCTCTCGGGGACCAGCTTTCGCCAGTCGCGGCTTTTCATCTCGGTGCGGCTCGAGAGCAGCCGCGCGCCGGAGAGCTCGCGCCGGTCACTGATCCTGAGCGGCGTGCCGTTCAGCCGCGCGCCGCCGTCCCGCTCAGCCTCGAACTGCTCGCCGCTCGCGGGGTTGAAGACCGCGCCCAGCACCGGCGTGCCCTCGACCACGAGCGCGACGCTGATCGCGAATTCCGGCTCGCCGTCGGCGAACGCCCGGGTGCCGTCGATCGGGTCGACCATCCAGACCCGGCGGCGGCGCTGCCGCGAGCCGTCGTCGGCGCGCTCCTCGGACAGCCAGCCGTCCTCCGGCCGGGCGCCGATCAAAACTTCGTGAAGAAGCCCGTCGACCGCGAGATCGGCCTGCGTGACCACCTGGCCGGGGCCCTTGTACCAGTGGCCGGCGCCGGTCCGGAAATGCTCGAGCGCCAGCGCCCCGGCCGCAGTCACCGCACGGCGCAGCAGGCGCCGGTCGGCTTCGAGATCGGCGCCCTCGCTCACTGGCCGGCCACGGTCATGCCGTCGATCCGGAGCGTCGGCGCATCGATGCCATAGCGGAATTCGAGGTCGTTGGCCGGGGTCAGCCGCAGGAACATGTCGGCCAGATTGCCGGCAATCGTGATCTCGCTGACCGGCCAGGCCAGTGCGCCGTCCTCGATCCCGAAGCCGGCCGCGCCGCGACTGTAGTCACCGGTAACGTATTTGATGCCCATCCCCAGCAATTCAACTACATAAATGCCTTCCTTGATGTCTGACATCAGCTCCTCCGGGCTCGCCTCGCCGGCCGCGATGTAGGCGTTCGAGGGTGCCAGGGGCCGGCG
>DATAOG010000622.1:0-2393 GCA_036265855.1 Geminicoccaceae bacterium
AAACGCATCCAGCGCCAGTCGCGCGCGCTCGACGACCCGCTGCTGGCCGTCGGTCTTGGCCTGAGCCGCGGGCACCGCCAGGGCGATCAGCGCCAGAGCCAGCACCGCCAGGAGGCGTCTGGCCGATCCGATCATGCTCTGTCCCTCCTCTTCTGCGCGCCGTCCGGAAAAATTCTGGCCGAGTTGGCCGAGGCCTCGGTGCACGCAAGCTAGGCAAACTTAGTATTGTCTGTCAAGATCGCGTTCTAAGATCTTGAGACCATGTAAATGCTGCTGCGACGCCGCTCCGCCCGATCGGGGCCGGCCGCGGGCGCTCCGTGATCCGCGCCCTCGCCGCCGGCCTGCTCGTCGCCGCTCTGCTGATCGCCGGCCTGATCGGCGCCCTGCTCTGGTTTCCGGGGCCCCTGCTGCGCGCCGGACTGCGGGCGGCCGGCATCGAGGCGGTAGCCTTCGAGGACCTGCAGGTCGGAGCGGCCGGCCTCGAGCTGACCGGCCTGCGCATCGGCAGGCCGCCCGATGATCGGCTCGAAGGCTTACGGATCCGTTACCGCCTCCGTGATCTCTTGCGCGGGCGGGTCGCCAGCATCGAAGCCGAGGGCCTGGAGCTGCACGCGAGATTCGTCGACGGCCGCCTCGAGCTCGCCGGGCTCGAGCCGAAAACCGGCGGCAGCGGCGGCTTCGGCCTGCCCGCCTGGCCGGAGCAGATCCTGCTGCGGGCGGCCGAGGTTCGGGTCGAGACGCCCTGGGGCGAGCTCCGCCTGCCGGTCTCGGCCGAGCTGCGCCGCGGCCGCCAGCAAGCCCAGTTCAGCATCAGCGTCACAGGCGGCCGGCTGGTCAACGATGCCGGCCGCCTCGACGCCGATCTCGAGGCCGGGGGCAATCTGCCGCTCGACCCGGAGGTCAGGCTCGGTGCGCTCGACGCCCGCGGCCGGCTCGAGCTCAAATCCGAGCGGCTGGCGCTTCCCGATCTCGCGTCGGCCATCGAGGGCCGGGGCGAGCTGACCTTCGAGATCGCCGGTGGCCGGGTCGTGGCCCGGATCGGCCCGGCCGAGCTCAAGGTCGGCGCGCTGGCGCCGCGGCTCGCGGACATCGAGGAGGTGCTGCCCACTCCCTGGCAGCTGCGGCCCGGCACCCGGACCGGCCCGATCCGGGTCAGCGGCCCGCTCGACCCGGCCGCGGCAGCGTTCGCGCTCGCGGGTGGGCTGGAGCTTAGGGCCGGCCGGGCGCGGATCGGCGCCGACCTGGACGCGAGCTTCCGAACCGGTGCCAAGGGCGAGTTCGAGGGCGGCAGCGGCACCGCCACGCTCGATTTGGCCGAGATCCGATGGCGTGAGCTCGAGCTTGCGAGCGGCCGGCTCGGACTTGAGCTCCAGGGCGGCCGCGATCGTTGGCGGGGGACCGCGGATCTGGAGCTCAAGGGCGGCGGCAAGGCCACGCCCGCGATCGCAGTCGCGGGCGCGCTCGTCAGCCAGAAGCTCGCGCTCGAATTTGCAAACGATCAGCTGACGGTCTCGGCAAGCGCGCCCGGACGGCTCGCAGCCGACCGACTGACCTGGCAGGAGCGCGGCCGCACGGGTCCGCTCATGTTCCGGATCGAGCCCGGCGATCCGCCGCTCCTGGTGGTCAGGTTCGGAGCGGAGGGTGCGATCGCCTGGCGTGAGGCACTCCGCGCCCGGGGCGAGGCGTTCGACCTTACCGCCACGGCGATCGATGCGCGCGGTCAGCTTTCCGATCTGAGCCTGACCGGAAGCGGCGACCGGAACGGCCTGAGCACGGCAAACGTCAAGCTCGCCGGCGGCCTGCTCCAGCTGCCGGGCGAGCAGATCAAGCTCGAGGGGATCTCGACCGAGCTGGCCCTGGCCCCGGACGGCCTCCGGTCCGGCTCGGCGATCCCGATCACGGTCGCGACCATCAGCCAGGGCGGCAAGCCCGCCTGGTTCGCGCCGTTGACGCTCAACGCCACGCTCCGGCCGCAGGCCGAGCAGATCGATTTCGAGGTCCGGCTCAGCCGGCCGGGCGATGATCTCGCGCTCAGCCTGCGCGGCAGCCACAATCTCGCGCACGGCCGGGGCCAAGCCGAGCTCAAGCTGCCGCCGCTGCGCTTCGAGCGCGGTAAGCTGCAGCCCCGCCAGCTGGCGCCGGTCCTGGGCGAGCAGGTCCGCGACGTGACCGGCACGCTTGCGCTGCATGGCACGATCGGCTGGGGCAGGGGCGATGAGATCGCAGCCGATCTCGCGCTGCTGCTCGACAGCATCGGCCTGACCGCGGGTCCCGCGCGCTTCGACCAGATCAACGGCGTGCTCCATGTCGATCGGCTGTGGCCCCTGACCACGCCCGCCGGGCAGCAGCTCGCGATCGGGCGCGTCGACCTCGGGCTGCCGTTGACGGACGGG
>DATAOG010000623.1:0-4444 GCA_036265855.1 Geminicoccaceae bacterium
CGTCGCCGTCTCCAGCGCGGGCTGCGAGGTCTGGCGCAACGGCCCGAAGGCCACCCACCCGGCCGCGAGCAGCGCCAGGGCGGCGACCATCCAGACGATCCGGCGACGGTTCATGGCCGTGAACATTTGCGTAACCTTGAATGCTGAACATAAGGGATACCGTGCGCCATTGCAAAGCCTTGGCGAGCAACCGTCGGCGGCCCCGAAATCGCCGCCCGCGCGCCCTGTTTGCGCTGCCGAACCCGCCGGCGGACCGCTTCCGGCTACGCCGGTTCGGTCTTGAACCCGCCGCGCGGAGATCACAGACTGAGCCCATGGCCAGTTGCCGGAGACCCCGCATGACGATCAGCATCTGCGTCTTCTGTGGCTCGCGCTACGGCGCCGAGCCGCGGTTTCGGACCGCGGCGACGCGCTTTGGCACGCTCGCGGGCGCAGCCGGGGCCAGACTGATCTACGGCGGCGGCCACGTCGGCCTGATGGGCGCGGTCGCCGATGCCGCGATGGCCGCGGGCGGCGAGGTGGTCGGTCTGATCCCAACTCGTCTGCTCGAGCTCGAGGTCGGGCACCGGACGATCAGCGAGCTCGTGGTCACGACCGACATGTGCGAACGCAAGCAGCAGATGATCAGCCGCGCCGACGCCTTTGTCACCCTGCCCGGCGGGCTCGGCACGCTGGATGAGCTGCTCGAGGTCGTGACGCTCCGTCAGCTCGGGTATCACGACAAGCCGATCGTGGTGCTGAACCTCGCCGGCTACTGGGACCCGCTGAACGCGCTGGTCGATCGTGTGATCGAGCAGCGCTTCGCCGCCGCTTCCGCACACGACCTGTTCCAGATGGTCGATACCGTCGAGGACATCCTGCCGGCGCTCGGGGTCGGCGAGCGCGCGACCCGGGTCGAGGTCGGGCCGGTCGGCTGAAAAGCGCCTCAGACGGCCTCGCCGTCGCCGATGATCGGGTTGGGCGCCGCCTGCGCTTCAGGCTCCGCCGGCGGTTGCCGCCGGCGGTACAGCCCGACAAAGTCGATCGGATCGAGCAATACCAGCGGGAAACCCCCGTCCCGCGTCGCATCGGCGATGATCCGCCGGGCGAACGGGAACAGCAGCCGCGGGCATTCGATCAGCAGGAACGGCTCGAGGCTGTTCTCCGGCACGTTGATCACCATGAACACGCCGGCATAGATCAGCTCGAGCACGAACACGGTGTCCTCGCCGCTCAGCCCGTGGAGCTGCAGATCGAGGGTGACCTCGTACTGATCGGCGGCGAGGCGCTCCCGCTGCACCTGCAGCTCGCGGATCTGCACCTGGAACTGCCGGTCCGGCTTCAGGCTCAACGGGCCACGCGGGCTCTCGAACGACAGGTCCTGGACGTACTGGGTCTGGATCATCAGCCGCGGCTGATTGATCTGGTTGCCGACGCCGGAGGGCGGCGGTTCTGAGGCTTCGGGCATGCTGCGCGGTTCCTTGCGGAGGTTTCCTGGCGGGAGAACGGCGGGCTGACGATGTTGGGGCTCAGCCCAGGCGGACCAGTGCGGCGTTGCCGACCTCCTCGCCGGTCAGCGCCCGGATGAAGCCCCAATGGGTGATCACCGCCACCCGGTGACGATCGGGCAGCGGGTCGGTCTCGACGCGAAACCGGGCGCAGCGCAAGGCAAGGCTCGTCTCGGGCTCGTCCGGCTGCCCCCACCAGAGCTCCTCGAGGTGGGCGAAGTCGAGCGCCGGCCAAAGCGCGGTCAGCTCGCTCCTCGGTGTCCCGAGGTCGCAGGAGAAGACGCAGCGCTCGCGCACCAGCGGCTCGACCCTGATCGTCAGATCGAGGGCGCGGGCGACGACGGTCGCAGTCTCCAGCGCGCGCCGATAGGGGCTCGCGACCAGCCGGTCGACGCCAGCCGCGGCCAGCCGGAGCGCCAGCTCCTCGGCCTGGCGGCGGCCATCGGGGGTCAGCGCCGGATCGCGGATGCCCGGATCGATCCGGGTCCGCGAATAGTGCCGGTTCCACTCCGATTCCGCGTGCCGGACCAGGATCACGGGCGGTGGTCCCAGCCGCCGCGCGGCGGCGGCAGGTCCTCGATCTCGACCTCCTCGAACTCGCCGTCGACGACCGTCCCGTGCCCGTTCGGAGCTCCCCGCCGGCCACCGGGCGCGTGCCCGACATGACGCTCGAGGTAGTGCCCGAGCCGCCGGTACAGCAGGCGGCGGACTGGCGGCAGCAGCAGCGCGGCCCCGACCGCGTCGGTGATGAAGCCGGGGACCAGCAGCAGAGCTCCTGCGACCACGAGGCAGAGGCCTTCGAACACCTCGGCTACGGGCAAGACGCCCTGCTCCAGCAGCCGCTGCGCCCGCGCCAGGACGCCAAAACCTTGGCGGCGCAGCATTGCTATGCCGATGACCGCGCTCAGCACCATCAAGGCCAGAGTCGGCGCCAGCCCGAGCCAGCTCCCGACCTTGATCAGCACCGCGATTTCCGCCAGTGGCACGACCACGAACGTTGCGACCAGAATCGGGCCAAACCGAATGGGCCGGGCGGTTTGTCTTTCGGAACTTTGCATTATATGATTGTTTAGGACGCCATCGTTAGCTTGCGCCAGCTGCTCCTGCGGGCACCATCCGCGAAATCGCCCGCCGCTGCAACCGGGGCGTCGACGGAGCCGGAATGTCCGAGGGCTTTGCCTACATCGATATCTTGTTCTTCGCCATGGTTGCGGCGTTCATTGCGCTCCGGCTGCGCAGCGTGCTCGGCCGGCGCACCGGCCACGAGCGGCGTCCGAGCGCGGATTTCGCCAATGTCCGGCCGAACGGCGCGGGGGACAACGTCGTGGCTCTGCCGGACCGCTCCGGGGCGGCCGGCGAGACCGCGGCCGGCATCGCGGATCTGTCCGACCCGGACGTCAAGGCGGGGCTCACCAAGATCCGGCTGGCGGACCCGCACTTCGACCTGCGGCAATTCCTGCGCGGCGCGCGCAGCGCCTTCGAGATGATCGTCGAGGCCTATGGCGCGGGCGACAAGAAGTCGCTCCGGCCGCTGCTGGCCGACAACGTGTTCGAGGGCTTCGCCGCCGCGATCGATCAGCGCGGGGCCAGCGGTCAGACCCTCGAGACGCAGCTGATCGCGATCCGGAGCGCCGAGGTGGTGACGGCGGGATTGCAGGACACGGGCGCGCGGATCGGCGTCCGCTTCAGCAGCGAGCAGGTCAACGTCGTGCGCAATCGCGACGGCAGCGTGGTCGATGGCGATCCGGGCGTCGCCGAGGACGTGATCGACATCTGGACCTTCGAGCGCGACGTGCGGAGCCCAGATCCCAACTGGACGCTGGTCGAGACCAGCACGCCGCGGTCCTGATGCAGCCTGCGGTCCGGCGGCTGGCCGGGCGCGGCCGCCGTCTGACGCTGGCGCTGGGACTCGGCGGCCTGCTGGGTCTGGTGAGCTGTGCCCCGCCGCCGCCTTCGGCTCCCAAGCTCGAGCTTCAACCGGTCGCCTTCGGCCGGCTGAGCGGCTGGGAGGCGGATGATCCGAGCGCGGCAATGCTCGCGTTCCGGCGCTCGTGCGGCGTGCTGCGGACCCGCGCCCCGACCGATCCGATGGGCCCCGAGCCGGCGTTCGGCAGGGTCGGCGACTGGCTTGCCGCGTGCGCCGCGGCCGACGCGTTCCCGGCGTCGGCCTCGGCTGACGGGGCGCGCGATTTCTTCGAGAGCTGGTTCCAACCGTTCCAGGTCAGCGACAGCGGCAACCGGACCGGCCTGTTCACTGGCTATTACGAGCCCGTGCTGCATGGCTCCCGGCATGAGAGCGGACCCTACCAAGTACCGCTGCACGCGTCCCCGCCGGAGCTGCGTCGGCTCGACCTCGGCCGCTTCAATCCGGAACTTGCCGGCTTTGCGATCTGGGGCCGGGTCGCGGATGGCGCGTTCGTCCCCTACTACAGCCGCGCCGAGATCGACCAGGGCGCGCTTGCCGGACGGAACCTCGAGCTGCTCTGGGTCGACGATCCGATCGCCAAGTTCTTCCTGCAGATCCAGGGCTCCGGTCAGGTCAGATTGGACGACGGCTCGGTCGTGCGGGTCGGCTATGCGGCCCAGAACGGGCGTCCGTACCGGGCGATCGGCCGCGATCTGATCGAGACCGGTGCGCTACCGCGCGAGCAGGTGACGCTGCAGACGATCCGCGACTGGCTGCGCGCGCATCCCGCCGATGCGACCGCGCTCATGGAACGCAATCCCTCCTATATCTTCTTTGCCGAGCATCCCGAGCTTTCCGCCGCCGACGGGCCGCTCGGGACCGAAGGCGTGCCGCTGACCGCCGGCCGATCGCTCGCGGTCGACCGCCGCTTCCTCCCGCTCGGCGCGCCGATCTGGCTGGACGCCAGCGCGCCCCGTCCGGATCGGCCCGACGAGACGGCGCCGCTCCGGCGTCTGATGATCGCGCAGGACACCGGCGGCGCGATCCGGGG
>DATAOG010000624.1:0-1620 GCA_036265855.1 Geminicoccaceae bacterium
CCGCGGCACGCTCGTCAACGCGCTGCTGGCGCATTGCGCGGGCGGGCTCTCCGGCATCGGCGGGGTGCTGCGGCCGGGCATCGTCCATCGCCTCGACAAGGATGCGGGCGGGCTCATGGTGGTCGCCAAGGACGACCGTGCCCACGTCCGGCTGGCGGCGCAGTTCAGCGTGCATCGGATCGAGCGCGGCTACACCGCGATCGTCTGGGGCCGACCGCCGGCACCGGCCGGCTCGATCGAGCAACCGGTCGGTCGGCATCCGCGGGACCGCAAGCGCATGGCCGTGGTCGAGGGCGGTAAGCGCGCGCTGACCCATTACCGGGTCGAGGCGGCCGCCGGCGACCTCGCCACGCGGCTTGCGCTCTCGCTTGCGACCGGGCGCACGCACCAGATCCGGGTGCATCTCGGCACGCTCGGGCTCGGGATCGTCGGCGATCCGATCTACCGCGCCCGGCGCCGGTTCACTCCGAGCCCGGCGCTCGCGGACTTTCTGGCCGGCTTCGCACGCCTCGCGCTCCACGCCGGCCGCCTCGGCTTCGAGCATCCGATCACCGGCGCGAAGCTGCAGTTCGATCGCGCGCCACCGCCCTGTTTCGATCGTCTGTTCGAATGTTTGCAGGCGGAACCCGGGCATTTACCTGGCGTTAACCATACGCGCGATAGACTGGGCGGATAGCAGCGAATTTGGCAACGCACTGGATTTTCGAGGCCCGTCGACTATGATGGGCTGACGTTCAGCCTCTGGAGAGCCAGCACTTGGCGAACTTTCTGACGGTCCCGGCAACGGGCTCGAGTCTCGCCCGCTACCTCGAGGAGATCCGCCGGTTCCCGATGCTGGAGCCGGACCAGGAGTTCGTGCTCGCCAAGCAGTGGCAGGAGCACGGCGACGTCGAGGCCGCGCACAAGCTCGTGACCAGCCATCTGCGTCTGGTCGCCAAGATCGCGATGGGCTATCGCGGCTACGGCCTGCCGCTGAACGAGATCATCTCGGAGGGCAACGTCGGCCTGATGCAGGCGGTCAAGCGGTTCGATCCGGACCGCGGCTTCCGGCTCGCGACCTACGCGATGTGGTGGATCCGGGCCGCGATCCAGGAATACATCCTGCACAGCTGGTCGATGGTCAAGATGGGCACGACCGCGGCCCAGAAGAAGCTGTTCTTCAACCTGCGCAAGCTCAAAGGCCAGATGCAGGCGATCGACGAGGGCGATCTGCACCCGGAGACGGTCAAGGCGATCGCCGAGCGGCTGGACGTGACCGAGACCGAGGTGGTCGAGATGAACCGCCGGCTGGCGGGCGCCGATCACTCGCTGAACGTGCCGCTGCGGGTCGACAGCGACATGGAATGGCAGGACTGGCTGGTCGACGAGAGCGCCAGCCAGGAGACCGCGGTGGTCGAGGCCGACGAGTACGATCACCGGCGCTCGTTGCTGCACCGCGCGATGGCGGTCCTGAACGACCGCGAGCGCCACATACTGACCGAGCGCCGGCTCAAGGACGAGCCAACCACGCTCGAGGAGCTGAGCGCGAGCTACGGCATCTCGCGCGAGCGGGTGCGCCAGATCGAGGTGCGCGCGTTCGAGAAGCTGCAGCGGGCGATCAAGTCGCTGGAGGCCGAACAG
>DATAOG010000625.1:0-10422 GCA_036265855.1 Geminicoccaceae bacterium
GGGCTTCGATGCGCTGATCCTGTTGATCCCGCGGATCGAGCCGGCGAGCTTCCCGGCCGACGGCCGGCTCGCGATCATCGCCCGCTTCGGGGTCGGCTTCGATACGGTCGACGTGCAGGCCTGCACCGATCACAACTGTGCGCTGGTGACCACGCCTGATGGCGTGCGCCGGCCGGTGGCGGTCGCGATCCTGACCTTCATGCTGGCTCTGGCCGGCAAGCTGTTCGACAAGGATCGGATCACCCGCCAGGGCCCGGAAGGCTGGGCCAAGCGCGCGCAGTACATGGGCATCGGCCTGGTCGGGCGGACGCTGGGCCAGCTCGGCATCGGCAACATCGGCGCCGAGGTCTTCCGGCTCGCCAAGCCGTTCGGCATGAACTTCATTGCCCACGACCCCTATGCCGACTCCAGGGTCGCAAAGGAGCTCGGCGTCCGCCTGGTCGGACTCGAGGAATTGTTCCGCGAGGCGGATGTGCTCTCGGTCAGCTGCCCGCTGAACGAGGAGACCCATCACATCGTCAACGCCGAGCGCCTCGCGCTGATGAAGCCGTCTGCCTACCTGATCAACACCTCGCGCGGCCCGGTGGTCGACGAGCGGGCGCTGACCGAGGTGCTGCAGGCGGGCCGGATCGCCGGCGCGGGCCTCGATGTCTTCGAACAGGAGCCGAGCCCGGCCGACAACCCGCTGTACAGGCTCGAGAACGTGCTCTTGACGCCGCACGCGCTCTGCTGGACCGACCAGTGCTTCGCCGGCATCGGTGCTGCCGACGTCAAGGCGGTGCTGGAGGTCATGCATGGCCGGGTGCCGACCGGGATCGTCAATCGCGCGATCGTCGACCAGCCGGCCTGGCAGGCCAAGCTCGAATGCTACCGCAGCCAGTTCGGCTGAGGGCGCCCTCAGGTTTTCTCCAGGCCTGCGGGCTTGGCGACCAGCGGCCGGCGGCCGCTGACCTCGGCGCCCGCCTCCGCAGGCAGCGGCAGGTAGACCAGTCCCGAGAGCGCAGCGATGCAGCCGATCGCGAGGAAGGCCGGCCAGAAGTCATGCGCGCTCAGCTCTGCGCCGCCGCGGGCCGCCACGGTCAGGTGCAGCAGGAGCGCGCCGGTGCCGACGCCGATGCTGAGCGAGAGCTGCTGCATCATGCTGGCAAAGCTGGTCGCGCGGCTCATCTGCGCGCGCTCGATGTCGGCATAGCCGAGCGTGTTGATGCTCGTGAACTGGAGCGAGCGGAAGAAGCCGCCCACCAGCAGCACGGCCAGGATCAGAAGACGCGGCGTGGTCGGGGTGAACAACGCGCTCGCGGCAATGAAGACGGCGCTGATCACGGCGTTGACCGTCAGCACCCGTTTGAAGCCGAACAGCTTGAGCGTCGGCGCCGCGGTCAGCTTCATCAGCATCGCGCCGGCCGCGGCGGCGAAGGTGAGCAGGCCAGAGTCGAATGCGCTGAGCCCGAAACCCGCCTGGAACATCAGCGGCAGCAGGAACGGCGTGGCGCCGATCGCGATCCGGAACACGAGGCCGCCCAGCACCGAGGCGCGGAAGGTGGGGATGCCCAAGAGTGCCAGGTCGATCACCGGGTAGAGCGTGCGGGTGGCGTGCAGCACATAGAGCCCGACTCCGATGGCGCCGAGCGCCAGAAGCAGAAGCGTCGTGCTCCAGGGCACGATGCCGCGTCCGATCGTCTCGAAGCCGAACACCAGGCCGACCAGGCCTACCGCGCTGAGCAGGAATCCAAGAAGGTCGAGCCGCGGCGGCCGCTCCTCGCGCAGATCGGGGATGAACAGCGAGACCAGCAGGATGCCGAGCGCGCCGATCGGCAGGTTGATCCAGAAGATCCAGCGCCAGTCCAGATAGGTGGTGATGAAGCCGCCGAGCGGCGGCCCCATGACCGGGCCGATCATCGCCGGCACAGTGAGCCAGGCCATCGCGCGCACCAGATCCGCCTTGGCGACCGAGCGCAGCAGGACGAGCCGCCCGACCGGCACCATCATGGCGCCGCCCATGCCCTGGAGCATGCGCGCGAGCACGAAGCCGAAGAGCGAGCCCGCGAAGCTGCAGAGCACCGAGCCCAGCATGAAGACCAGGATCGCCAGCCGGAACACGCGCCTTGCACCGAACCGGTCGGCGACCCAGCCGCTGATCGGAATGAACACCGCGAGGCTGAACAGATACGCCGTGATCGCGAGGCTGAGCCGGAGCGGGTTCTCGCCGAGCGAGGCCGCGATCGCCGGCAGCGCGGTCGAGATCGCGGTCGAATCCAGGTTCTCCATGAAGAGCGCGCAGGCGACGATCAGCGGGATCAGCATGGGCGGGAGCTCGACGCAAGTTCAGCCTTCGAGCATATGGGGGCCCGCCTGGGCGCCGGCCCGCGTCAATCCGCCTCAAGACCAAGCAGCGTCGGGAGGCGGCCTCCATCTCGAGCAAAACCGCCCGGGGCACCGCTCGGTGACCTTTCAGCTGGGCGCCCGCGCTCGATCGACCCTGGCCGGCGAGCATTGCGCCGCAGAGGCGCATCGGGCAGGAATCGGGCCCGCTCCGGGCGAGCCCGATTGACTGGAGGCCGCCTATTAGGCTTCAGCCCGCGGCGCCGACGATTCCTTTGTACTCCGACTCGGTGAACGCCTTCAGCGTCGTCGTTCGCACATTTCCCTGAGTGCCAAGAGCGATCACGAATTTGGCGAGCGCCTGGTCGTCAGGCGCCTCCACGGTCACGACGAAATCATAGGCGCCCATGGTCATGAAAAAGCTTTTCCATTCGACGCCGAATTTCTTTGCCATCGCGCGCGAGTCCTCGGCCCTCTTGGGAGACCCCTTGGCGTTCTTGATGCCCTGATCGGTCCATTGAGTGAGCAGGATGTAGGTCGACATTGGCAAGCCCTCCCAAATGCGAACGGGATGCCCGGCAGTCCGCCGCGTCGGCGTCTGTCCGGAAGCGAGCCGTCTCGTCACCGAGGCGCTCGACGCCGGCTTCGCGACCGGCGGCACGGCCGAGGGCATCCGCGAACCCGAAACTAGGAGCGCGCGAGCCGATTGGACAGCGGAAATTCGAGACATCCCTGGCGCTCGCGATTCTGGAGACGACGGCCGCACCACGGCGCCGGGCCAGGGTGCGGCTGGCGCAGTGTGAATCGATCAGAACGGTCGCGGCTTCGGGGCGGATGCCGGGGATCGGGGTCCGGACAATGAGGGCGCATGCTGCTTCTTTATCGTTTTGGTGCCGCGGGTCGAGACCAACGCCGCCATTGCGAGCTTGTTGACAGGCCGGGCCGGGCCGGCCCATGCACTCGTGCAGGCACCATCGGCTCGGGGATCATGCCATGCTGCTGACTGGCTTCGAGAGCTACGGCGGACGCTCGCTCAATCCGTCCGAGCAGGTGGTCAAACGGCTCGACGAAACCGAGATCGCCGGCGTGCGCGTGGTCGGCCGCACCTTGCCGGTCGACTACCGGGAGCTCGGCCCGCGGATCGCTCAGCTGATCGAGGAGGTCCGGCCGCGCGCGGTGATCTGCCTGGGCCTGTGGCCGGGCACGCCGGTGCTGCGGATCGAGCGGATCGCGGTCAACATCGCGGATTTCGAGATCCCGGACAACGCAGGCCTGATGACCCGCGAGCCGGTGGTCGAGGGCGGGCCCGAGGCCTACCGGAGCACGCTGCCGATCCATGCGATCCAGGAGCGGCTGCTGACGGCAGGCGTCCCGGCGCAGCTGTCGGCGAGCGCCGGCACGTTCTTGTGCAACGCGCTGATGTACCATGCCCTGCGCACGGTTACCGAGCGCCGGCCGGCGCCGCCCGCGGGCTTCATCCACCTGCCCTACCTGCCCGAGCAGGTGAGCGGCCTTTTGCTGCAGCTGCGCGAGTGGCGGAAGGTGGAAGTGCACCAGCGCGCCGATCTCGCCTCCATGGCGCTGGAGGTGCAGATCGAGGCGGTCCGGCTCGCGATCGAGACCACGCTCGGCGCCATCCGGGCCTGATGGCCGCGCCGATCCTGGAATTGCGCCGCCTGCACAAGCGGTTCGGCAGCGCGGTCCCGGCCGACGACGTCTCGCTCGCGATCGCGGCCGGCGAGTTCTTCACGTTCCTCGGGCCCAGCGGCTCGGGCAAGTCCACAATTCTTCGAATCATCGCCGGGCTCGAAGAGGCCGATGCCGGCCAGGTCCTGCTGCGCGGGCAGGACGTTGGCGAGGTGCCGCCCTGGCAGCGCCACCTCGGCATGGTCTTTCAGCAATACGCCAATTTCCCGCACATGAACGTCGCCGAGAACGTCGCCTATGGTCTCCGGCGCCGGGGTCTCGGCAGAGCCGAGGTCATGGCCCGGGTGGAGGAGCTGCTGGCGCTGGTCGGGCTGTCCGGGTTCGAGCGGCGCCGCGTGACGCAGCTCTCCGGTGGCGAGCAGCAGCGGGTCGCGATCGCGCGCGCGCTGGCGCCGCGGCCCGAACTCTTGCTGCTGGACGAGCCGCTCGCCGCGCTGGATGAGAAGATCCGGCGCGAGATGCAGGGAGAGCTCTCCAAGATCCAGACCGCGACCGGCACGACCTTCGTCTACGTGACCCACGACCAGGAGGAAGCGCTGACGATGAGCGACCGGATCGCGGTCCTGAACCGCGGCCGCTGCGTGCAGTGCGACCAACCCGAACGGATTTTCCGGTTCCCGCGGACCCGGTTCGTCGCCGGCTTCTTCCGGGGCTGCAACGTGCTCGAGGCCGCGCTCGACGGGGCGGTCCTGCGCCTTGCCGGCGGCCATCTTGCGCTCGGCGAGCGCGTCGTCGGACCGGCCGGCCGCCGCGCGGTGGCGCTGCGCGGCGAGAGCTTGCTGCTCGACAGCAGGGTCGCGGGCGCGGACCTGGTGCTGCCGGCGGTGCTCGAGAGGGTCACCTACCGGGGCGTCTACCGCGACTATCGGCTGCGGCTCGCGGACGGCCAGGAGCTGTCCGCGACGCTGACCCAGCGCTTGCCGCTCGCCGAGGGCGACCCCGTCGAGGTCGGCATCCGCGCGGCCGACGTGATCCTGCTCGAGGAGGACTAGCCGGCGTGCCGGCGGCGCCAGTCGAGCAGGGCGAGCAGGGCCAGCAGCGCGAGCGTGACCGCGATCATCAGGGTCATCAGCGCGAACAAGGGCGGGCTCAATCCGATCTGCTGGTACTGCGACCAGAGGAAGGTCTGGACCGTGTTGTAGCCGCCCTGCACGACCGTGGTCCGGATCGTCTCGTTGAACGACAGGATCAGCGAGAACAGGGCGGCGCCCAAAATCCCCTGGCGGATCTGCGGCAGCTCGACCTCGAAGAACGCGCGCAGGCGCCCGGCGCCGGCCATGTAGGCAGCCTCGAGATAGACCTGATCGAAGCCCGAGAGCGCGGTCAGGATGACCAGGAATGCGAACGGCAGCGCCCAGAGAACCTGGACGGCCGTGATCGTCAGCAAGGACGGTTTGAGCCCCAGGATCTGAAAGAGCAGCGCGGTCGCGAGCCCCATCGAGACGCCCGGCACGAACAAGGGGATCAGCAGGATCCCGATGACCAGCCGGGGCCGCCAGATCCGGGCCGCCTCGGCCGCGAGCAGGGCCAGAACCGGCGCGATCAGCGCGACCAGCGCGCCCACGATTGCCGAGACCCGGAGCGCCCGGAGCAGGCGGGCGTCTTCGAAGATCAGCATGTAGTTGCGCAACGGGCCGGCTCCGCTCGTGCCCTCGAACGAATGGATCGCCGGCGGTAGCAGCGGCCCGTAAAGGAACAGCAGAACCAGGCCCAGGAACAGCCAGAGGAGCGCGCCCGCGACCCGTCTGCGGAGGACCGCGGCCCCGGTCACGCCCGGCCCATGATCTTGCCGAGGAACAGCCGCACGTCGAACAGCCGGTACCACAGCAGCAGCAGCGCCAGCATCAGCCCGGTGGCGATCGTCGATACCGCGGCCGCGAGCGGATAGTTCAGGACGTCCAGAGCGCTGCCGATCGCATTGCCGAGCAGCTGATAGCCGGTGCCGCCCAGGATCCGCGAGACCGCGACCTCGCCGAAGGAGCCGACGAAGCCGAAGATCGCGGCGGCGAACAGGCCGGGCAACGACAGCGGCAGCGTGACCCGCCAGAATGTCGCCGACGGCCGCTCGCCCAGCACCCAGCTCGCCTCGAGCAGGCGGCGGTCGATCGCCGAGAGCGCCAGCCAGATCGGGAAGATCATGAACGGCATGTGCGCGGTGACGAGCCCGAGGTAGACCGCGAAGTCGGAATAGAGCAGCCAGTCGACGGGCTGGCGGACGAGCCCGCTTGCGATCAGGAGCCGGTTGATGAAGCCGGTCCGGCTCAAGAGGTCCGCCCAGGCGAAGGTACGCACGATGTAGCTGACCAGGAACGGCACGGCGAACAGGAACAGGACGCCGCGGGTAAGCTCAGGCCGCAGCCGGTAGGTGACGAGATAGGCGATCGGATAGGCGATCAGCAGCATCAGCGCGGTCGACGACGAGGCGACCCAGAAGCTGCGCTCCAGCACCTCCAGACGGACGCCGTCGAAGAACAGCCGGTAGGCCTCGAAGCTGAGCGCCGGCCGGATCCAGAAGCCCTTCTTCTCGAACAGGCTGACCGCGAGCGTGATCGCGAGCGGGCACAGGATCAGGAACGCGATCGCCAGCAGCGGCAGGCCGAGCGGGGCCAGACGCAGGGGCCGCCGCCACCGGCGCGAGTGCACGAGCGGGCGCGGCCGTCAGGCCGACTTGAAGCGCTGCCACTCCTCCTCGTAGACATCGACGTGGGTCGGCCAGCGGTTCTGCCAGGTGCCGCCCTGCTCGAACTTCTTCTGCACGCCGGCCGTGATCTCGGCGATCCTGGCCGCCTCCTGCGGGCTGAACTCGTCCGGATGGGCCTTGGCGTACTCCGGCGCCTTGGGGTTGGTCATGTAACCGCGGAGCAGCGTGATCTTGGCGCCGTACCAGGGCCCGAGCATGAAGTTGAGGAGCTGATAGGTCGCCTTCCGATCAGCTTCGCTCTGATCCGGATTGTTGACCACGTAGGCGCCCATCGCCCACAGGAGATAGCCCTCCTTGGGCGCGGCATAGACCGCGTCGTGGCCTTTCGCCTTGGCCGCGAACACCATCGGCTCCCAGCAGTCGATGACGTGAACCTCCTTGCTTGTGATCAGGTTGACTGCCTGCTCGAAGCTCGACCACATCAGGCGGAACTGGCCGGCCTGCTTCCGGGCGACCAGGAAGTCGACCACGGTCTTGACCTCCGCGGGCGTCATGTCGGCCGGATCGGTGATCTGGGCCTGGCCGGAGTGCTTGAGGAACAGCGCCGTCTTCTGGCCGGCCGTGGTGTAGTTGTCCTCGAGCGCGACGAAGCCTTTGAACTTCGGGTCGAACAGGGCGCCGTAGGAATCGAGCTGGCCGGTCTCGTCCGGCAGATAGGCGAAGGAATCGCCCTGGAGCACGGTCGGGACGCCATAGATCTTGTCCTGGTAGCCGATGAACTGGAAGCCCGGCGTACGGGGGGCCAGATACCGCTCGATGTAGCTGTTGCCCTGCCAGTTCGGCAGCTGGCCGCGATCGAGCTCCAGGATCAGGTCGTTGTCGACGAGCGGCTTTTGCATGCCGCCGACGATGTTGATGACGTCGAATGCGGACCGGCCGCCGCCCGCGATCAGCTGGTTGAGCACGGCCGAAGGCGCATTGCCGATCGAGACCAGATTGACCTGGTTGCCGGTCGGCTTCTCGAAGCGCGACCAGTCGCCGCCGGGATCGCCGACCCCGACGTCAGCGATCGTGAGCGTCCGGCCGGCGGCGCGGGCCGGTGCGATCAGGCCGCGGCCGCCCGCGAGCCCCGCCCCGACGCCGAGCGCAGCCCCGCCGGCGAGCAGGTGCCGCCGCGACAGCGAGAGTGCCCTTGTCTTCTGCATGACGGTCTCCCCCAGCTTGGGCCGCGCGGGCCCGCGGTCTTGGTTGTCGCCGGCGGCGCCGGCATCCGCTATCCTCCTGCGAGCGACCTGGATCTGCAACAGCTTGCTCCGGCGCCGGCGCCGGACGCCTCGAACGGAGGCCAGCGCGATGAGCCAAATCATCCAGGCAGGCCGGCTGTTCGAGGATCTGCCCGAGCGGCTTTCCGGGGAGGATTTCCTGAGCCTGCTCGAGGGGCCCGGGTTCCGGCTCGAACGCATCGTCTCGACGGGGCAGGCGACGCCCGCCGGCGAATGGTACGAGCAGCCGCACTCCGAGTGGGTGGCGCTCCTGACCGGCAGCGCCGGGCTCCTGATCGCGGGCGAAGCGGCGCCGCGCCGGCTCGCGCCCGGCGACTGGCTCCTGATTCCGGCGGGCCTGCGCCATCGCGTCGAGTGGACCGATCCCGACCGGCCGACCGTCTGGCTCGCGCTCCATTACGATGGCTGAGCCTCTGGGCACGCAGGCGCGGTCGTCCCCTGACCTGCGGGGTGCGCGGGTTCAGCCGAACGGCTCGGGCGGCCGGCGATTGGCCCACGGGCGGGCGGTCTCGAGCTGGGCCGCGAGCCGGAACAGCGTCGCCTCGGCGCCGTAGCGGCCGACGAACTGGACCCCGATCGGCAGGCCGGCGTCGCTCCAGGCGAGCGGCACCGACATCGCCGGCTGGCCGGTGACGTTGAACGCATAGGTGAAGGGGGTGAAGCGCCAGAGCCGGTCGCGGTAGGCGTCGAGGTCCTCGCCCATCATGTCGATCGCGCCGAGCTTGACCGGCGGCTCCGCGAGCGCCGGCGTCAGCAGCACGTCGTAGGTCTTGAAAAACGCCGCAATCTCGCGGCTGATGGCGTGCAACCGGTTGACGCTCTGGACGTAGGCCGGACCGGTCACCCGCTCGGCCTCCTGGATGGTGGCCCAGGTGACCCGCTCGAACCCGGACGGCTCGAGCTCGCGGCCGAGCGCCCGGGCGCGCACCCGGATGTTGCCGGCGGCGCCGACCGCGAACACGAGGTTGTAGTGCTGATCGAGCCCGGCGGCATCGAACGCCGGCGTTTTCTCCTCGACCACGTGGCCCAGCTCCTCGCAGAGCCTGGCCGCCGCCTCGGCGGCGCGCACGCAGTCCGGATCGACCGGCAGGCCGTTGAACGGCCGGGTCGCGAGCGCGATCCGCAGCCGCCCCGGATCGGCGCCGACCTCCTCGAGGAACGGCCGCGCCGGCGGCGGGGCGAAATAGGGATCGCCGGACGCCGGGCCGGCGGTGGCATCGAGCACGGCGGCGCTGTCGCGGACGCTGATCGAGACCGCGTGCTCGACCGAGCAGCCGGCGATGCTCTCGCCGGCATAAGGCGCCATGCTGTTGCGGCCGCGGGTCACCTTGAGGCCGAACAGGCCGCAGCAGGACGCGGGAATCCGGATCGAGCCGCCGCCGTCGCTGGCATGCGCGACCGGCACCAGGCGCGCGGCGACCGCGGCCGCCGAACCGCCGCTCGAGCCGCCGGCGGTGCGGGTCGGATCCCAGGGACTGCGGGTCGGGCCGAACAGCACCGGCTCGGTCGTGGCGCTGAGCCCGAACTCCGGCGTGTTGGTGCGGCCGAGGATCATCAGCCCGGCGCGCTTGTGGCGGGTCACGATCTCGGCCTCGGCCGGTGCCGGCGCGTGGGCGAAGAAGCGCGAGCCGGCCGACAGCGGCACGCCGGCCTGCGCGCCGCCCAGGTCCTTGAGCAGGAACGGCACGCCCGCGAGCGGCGCGTCCGAACGCGCGGCCGCCGCCCGGGCCTGGTCGTAGACCTTGGTCACGACCGCATTGAGCTCGGGATTGAGCGCCTCGATCCGCTCGATCGCAGCCTCGAGCACCTCGCCGGCCGTGACCTCGCCAGTTCGCACCAGCTCCGCGAGCCCGAGCCCGTCGTAGTTCGTATAGTCCGCAAACCCGCCCATGCCGCCTGTCTCCCCCCGAGGCTTTCGTCAGCGGCAGGCTAGCATGCCCGGGCGCCGCGGCTAAGCCCGCGATCGGGAGCCGCCGCAGATCGGGCGGCGGTTACTCGGGGTCGATCCGGCAAAGCCGCCTGCGAAAAGGACGAGTTCAACGCGCCGATCGCCGCCTTCTTCCGCCGCGGTCGATCGGGTGGAGACGCTCCGGGCCGGCGGATCGGCCTACTGGCTCTCGATCGGCCGGTGCTGGTCGCTGGCCACCGTCGGCGGCGGCGACGGCGGCGCTTCCGGCGTGTCGCCCTCGTTCATCGTGCGCTTGAAGACCTTGATGCCGCTGGCGAGATCGCCCATCAGGCGCGGCAGCTTGCCGGCCCCGAACAGGATCATCACGATCAGCAGCACCACGATCCAGTGGGTCAGACTGAAACTACCCAATTTCTTGCCCTCCTCCGGGGGGATCCCTGGCTCAGCTAGATAGTCGACCTGGCGCCGGCCCGCCAGCCTTTTCCGGGCCGGATCGCCTCCCGATGCGCGCTCAGACGGACGGGCGCAGACCGGGCCTGCGCGAGCGGTTGTGGTGTATT
>DATAOG010000626.1:0-4497 GCA_036265855.1 Geminicoccaceae bacterium
TCGGGGCTGCGCAATCCGAACGGCCTCGCCTGGAACCCCGAGACCGGCGCGCTCTGGACCGTGGTCAACGAGCGCGACGAGATCGGCAGCGATCTCGTGCCCGACTACATGACCGCGGTCAAGGACGGCGGCTTCTACGGCTGGCCCTACAGCTACTACGGCCAGCACGTCGATCAGCGGGTCGAGCCCCAGCGGACGGATCTGGTGGCCACGGCGATCGTGCCCGACTACGCGCTCGGGCCCCATACCGCCTGCCTCGGGCTCACTTTTGCCAACGGCGCGGCGGCGATGCCGCCGGACTTCAGGCATGGCGCCTTTGTCGGCCAGCACGGGTCCTGGAACCGCAAGCCCGTGAGCGGCTACAAGGTGATCTTCGTGCCGTTCGCGAACGGCAGGCCGGCCGGCAGCCCGGTCGATGTCCTGACCGGGTTTCTCGACCAGGACGGCAACGCTCAAGGACGACCGGTCGGCGTCGCCATCGACCAGGCCGGGGCGCTCCTGGTCGCCGACGACGTCGGCAATCGGGTCTGGCGGGTCGCGGCCGCGAACCCCGGACAGACGGCGAGCCGATAACGCTGGCGTCGCCGGCCTGGAATGCGCTAATGCCAGCAATAGGGCAGAGGGACTTCTCCCTGGAGACCTCATGGGGGAGCGGGCGATCAGGTACGCCTATCTCGACAGCCCGGTGGGCCGCCTGCTGCTGGCAGGCGATGCGGATGGCTTGGCGCTGATCAGTTTCGGCTGCGCCGGACGGCTGCGCGAGCCATCGGCCAGCTGGGCACCGGATGACGGTCTGCTCGCGGAGGCGATTGGGCAGCTGAGAGCCTATTTCGCGGGCGAGCGTCGCGAATTCTCGTTGCCGCTGCGGCCGCAGGGGACGCCATTCCAGAACCGCGTCTGGTCGGCGCTTCGAGGGGTGCCGTTCGGCGCCACGGTCTCCTATGGCGAGCTCGCGCGCCGGATCGGACAGCCGTCGGCGGCGCGCGCCGTCGGGGCCGCCAACGCCGCCAATCCTTTGCCGATCGTCGTACCCTGCCATCGGGTGATCGGGGAGGATCATTCGCTCACGGGCTTTGGCGGCGGCCTTGCAACCAAGCGGTTCCTGCTGGCCCATGAGGCCCGATACGGTCGCGAACTCGCGCCCCAGGGCGACCTGTTCGGCTACGGATAAGCATCAGCGCGCCGCTCACGGGGCTGGCGGCACGGGCGGTCGCGACCATGCCGGACCGCGCGGATCGCCGTCGGGTCGAGGCTCCGGCGAAGAGCGAGGGTTGTCGATCGCATCCCCTCTCCAACGCGATCGGCTCGTGCTCGGGCGACGGCGGGATCAGTGGCCGAGCATAGGCGCAAAGTGATCGCTTTTGTCGACGGACTATGTGAAACTCGGGCGTCTTCAAAAGGAAATGCCGGAATCGGCTGCAACCACCGCGCCCAGGCGCGAGGCGAGCTTAGCAACAATTTAGAGGGGAGCTCTTTGCAATGGCCCAATGGACGCCCGATCCGACCTTCTATCCGTCGCCCCGGCTCGCGACCCGGGCGCCGGCGGAAAAGCTCGCCTACGTCGCCGAGTTCGATCCCGAGCGGACCAGGCCTGATCGGTTGGCGGTGGTCGATGTCGACCCGGGCTCGCCGAGCTACGGGCAGATCGTCAACCGGATCGAGGTCGGCACGGTCGGCGACGAGCTGCACCACTTCGGCTGGAACGCCTGCAGCTCTTGCCTTTGCCCGAACGCGCCCCACCCGCACGTCGAGCGACGCTACCTGATCGTGCCGGGGCTGCGCTCGTCCAACATCCACATCCTGGACACCAAGCCCGACCCGAGAGCGCCGAAGCTGATCAAGACGGTCAAGGCGGCCGAGCTCGCCGAGCGCGCCGATTACTCGCGGCCGCATACCGTCCACTGCGGGCCGGACGGGATCTACATGACCGCGCTCGGCAACGCTGCCGGCAAAGCGCCAGGCGGAATCTTCCTGATGGATCACGAGACCTTCGAGGTCCGCGGCCGCTGGGAGATCGACCGCGGGCCGCAGAAGCTCGCCTACGACATGTGGTGGCACCTGGGCCACGACACCCTCGTGACCAGCGAGTGGGGGACGCCAGAGACGGTCGAGAACGGGCTGATCCCGGAAATGATTCTCGGCGCCCAGTACGGCCGCCGGCTGCACTTTTGGGACCTGCACGGGCGCAAGCACCTGCAGGAGATCGACCTCGGTGACAAGTACCAGCTGGTGTTCGAGCTTCGCCCGGCCCACGACCCGACCAAGGCCTATGGTTTCGTGAACTGCGTGCTGTCGCTCGAGGACTTGTCGTCGTCGATCTGGACTTGGTACCGCGAGAACGGCAGATGGGCGGCCAAGAAGGTGATCACGATCCCGGCCGAGCCCGCCGAGGCCGATCAGCTGCCGCCGATGCTCAAGGGCTTCAAGGCGGTGCCGCCCTTGGTCACCGACATCGACCTCTCGGTCGACGACAAGTACCTCTACGTCTCCTGCTGGGGGACCGGTGATTTCCACCAGTACGACGTCTCCGACCCGATGAGCCCGAAGCTCACCGGCAAGGTCCGGCTCGGCGGCATCGTCTCGCGCGCGGCACACCCGGCCGGCAACGGCCCGCTCAACGGCGGGCCGCAGATGGTCGAGGTCAGCCGCGACGGCAAGCGGATCTACTTCACCAATTCGCTCTATGGCGCGATCGATCCGCAGTTCTACCCGGACGGGCTCAAGGGTTGGATGGTCAAGGTCAACGCGAAGGAGGGCGGCGGACTGGAGCTCGACCGGGAGTTCTTCGTCGAATGGCCGGCCGGCCACCGGCCGCACCAGGTCCGGCTCCAGGGTGGCGACGCCTCATCGGACTCCTACTGCTATCCGTGAGGCGCGAGGCGCCGTCGCGGCCGCCGAGGCGCGCGCGCCGGCGTCCTTCTGGATCTTGGTTCAGGCAGCGGTCACGTTTGTGACGCGCTCGCGCTGTCTCCTTGGCCCGGGCGGCGCGATCTTCGCCGGGCAGAGGCCTTCAGCCGCACCGCAGGACGTTCCGGGAACTTCGCCATCAAGTGGAGCTCGCCGCCCATGGCTTCGACGTAGCTGCGGAGCCGGCCGCTCGAACTCCGCGTCGAACGCCCCATGCGAAGATATATGCATTCAAGGGCATGATCGGGCCGGGCTTTGGGACACGCTGTGACGGGTGCTTGGTGGCCCTGGCTGGCGCTCGCCGGGCTGGGGGCGTTCCACGGCATCAATCCGGCGATGGGCTGGCTGTTCGCGGTCGCGCTCGGGCTGCATCGGGGCGGCCGGGCAGTGGTGCTGGAAGCGCTGGTGCCGATCGCGCTCGGGCACGCGCTCTCGATCGCGGTGGTGGCGCTCGCCGTGGTCGCGCTCGGCTTCGTGGTCGATCCCGGCGTGGTGCACAAGCTCGCGGGCGGCCTGCTGATCGGCTGGGCCATCTGGCACCAGCTTTACGGCTCGCGGCACCGCGCCCGCTTCGGCATGCAGACGGGCATGGCCGGCCTCGCCGGCGCGCGAGCTGACCGCGAGCGGCTCGCTGGAAGTGGCGCTTGCCGCAGTCGCCGTGCACACGGCGGCGCTGTTACTCGTGACCGGCGCGGTTGCACTCGCGGTTTACGACTGGGTGGGCGTCGCGATCCTCCGCCGGGCGTGGATCAATCTCGATCTGCTCTGGAGCGCAGCCCTGGTGGCGACCGGCCTGATCCTGTTCGTGATCTGACGCCCGAAAGTGCCTTATTCTAGGCCCAGCTAAGGATGTCCGAGAGGTCGCCCTCGAAGCACCGATCGAGCGGCATGACTGCCGGCTCCAAAAACGGCAGGATCCGGGTCAGCATCATGGCCGCGGCCCGGCGCCGGCAAGCTGACACCCCGGGGCCTCTGGCCCACCAAGGCAGTTGACGGCGGGCGGCGGGCGAGTGAGGCTTCGTCAGGGCCCTTGGCCGATTGGAGCAGCGCGTGGACGGGGCAAGGGAGAGCGGCGATGGACTGGATCACGGCGCATAAGATTCCGATCGGCAAGGGCGTCGAGGATCTCGTGAATCTTCTGATCGACCACGCCGGCTGGCTGTTCGATGCGATCTCGACCGGGCTCGGCTATCCGATCGACGGCCTGGTCGGGATCATGCGGGCGGTGCCGCCGCTAGCACTGGTCGCCCTGTTCGCCGCGCTCGCCTACTGGCTGCATCGCTCGGTCGGCCTCGCCGTCATGGTCGTCGTCTCACTGCTGTTGATCATGAACCAGGGCTATTGGGCGGAGACCATCGACACGCTGGCGCTCGTGATCTTCGCGACCGGCTTGTGCATGCTGGTCGGCGTGCCTATCGGGATCGCCGCGGCGCACCGCCCCTGGCTTTACAGCGCGATCCGGCCGATCCTCGACATGATGCAGACGATCCCAACCTTCGTCTATCTGATCCCGACCCTGATCCTGTTCGGACTGGGCGCCGTGCCGGGCCTGATCTCGACGATCATCTTCGCGATCCCGGCGCCGATCCG
>DATAOG010000627.1:0-2834 GCA_036265855.1 Geminicoccaceae bacterium
TACATCGGGTTCGAGCTGAACCTGCTGGCCGAGCTCGGCTTCGGGCTCGACCTCGCGAGCTGCGCGGTGACCGGCGCGACCACCGATCTGGTCTACGTCTCGCCACGCTCGGGCCGCGCGGTCAGCCGGGCCGGGGCCGGCGCCTACGCCGATCGCCTGCTGCCGCTGCCGGGCTTCCTGCTCGGCGAGGGCGCGGCCGATCGCGCCCAGATCGGAGCGGGCCTGCGCCTGACCGGGGCGTTCTTGCGCCGCCACCTGTTCGATGCTAGCGAGCGGCCGATGCCGAGCGCGCGCGAGCGGCTCGTGCGCCGGCTCACTCGATCCACTGCCGATTCACCAAGAGCCTGAGGCGCCATGTCGAGCCCGCCCGCACCCGCAGCGATCGCACCGATCCCGTTCGCCGACGCGCTGAGCCAGCGCTATCTCGCCTACGCGCTCTCGACCATCACGGCGCGCTCGCTGCCCGACGTGCGCGACGGGCTGAAGCCGGTGCAGCGCCGCGTCCTCTACGCGATGCTGAAGCTCCGTCTCGACCCGGACGCCGGCTACAAGAAATGCGCCCGCGTGGTCGGCGACGTGATCGGCAAATATCACCCGCACGGCGAGGTCGCGATCTACGACGCCCTGGTGCGCCTCGCCCAGGAGTTCGCGCAGCGCTACCCGCTGGTCGACGGCCAGGGCAACTTCGGCAACGTGGATGGCGACAACGCCGCCGCGATGCGCTACACCGAGGCGCGGCTGACCGAGGTCGCCCGCGCGCTGCTCGACGGCATCGACCAGGACACGGTCGACTTCCGACCGACCTACGACGGCAGCGACGAAGAGCCGGTGGTGCTGCCGGCCGCCTTCCCGAACCTGCTCGCCAACGGCACCAGCGGCATCGCGGTCGGTATGGCGACCAGCGTGCCGCCGCACAACGCCGGCGAGCTCTGCCAGGCGCTCTGCCAGCTGCTCGACGATCCCGACGCCTCAAGCGAGGCGCTGTTCGCGCACGTCAAGGGCCCGGACCTGCCGACCGGCGGCGTGCTCGTGGAGCCGTTCTCGAGCCTGGTCGAGAGCTACCGGACCGGCCGCGGCAGCTTCCGTCTGCGCGCCCGCTGGGGGCGCGAGGACCTCGGCCACGGCCAGTACCAGGTCGTGGTCACCGAGATGCCCTATCAGGTGCCAAAGGCGCGCCTGATCGAGCGGATCGCCGAGCTGCTGGCGGCGCGCAAGTTGTCGCTTCTGGCCGATCTGCGCGACGAATCCGCCGAGGAGGTGCGCCTGGTCCTGGTGCCGCGCGCGCGCACGGTGCCGGCCGAGCTGCTGATGGAACAGATGTTCCGCCAGACCGATCTCGAGGTCCGCCTGCCGCTCAACCTGAACGTCCTGGACGCCGAAGGCGTGCCCCGGGTCATGAGCCTGCGCCAGGCGCTGAGCGCGTTCCTTGCGCATCGGATGAACGTGCTGATCCGGCGCTCGCGCTATCGGCTGGCCCGGATCGCCGAGCGCCTGGAGGTGCTCGCCGCCTACCGGATCGCGTACCTGAACCTGGACGAGGTGATCCGGATCGTCCGCGAGGAGGACGAGCCCAAGGTCGAGCTGATGCGCGCGTTCGGGCTGTCGGAGCCGCAGGCCGAGGCGATCCTCAACATGCGCCTGCGCAACCTGCGCCGGCTCGAGGAGCAGACGCTCGCCAAGGAGGAGCGGCGGCTCAAGGCCGAGCAGCGGGAGCTCAGCCACTTGCTGAAGGACGAGGGTAAGCGGCGCCTGCATCTCAGATCGGAGCTCGAGGAGACGCTGGCCAGGTTCGGCGACGGCCCGCTCGGCCGCCGCCGGACCCTGCTGGAGGACCTGCCGGCGATCGACGAGCCGGCGCTCGAGGAGCCGGTCGAGCGTCAGCCGGTGACCGTGGTCTGCTCGCGCCAGGGCTGGATCCGGGTGCTGCGCGGCCATCTCGAGGACGGCGCCGAGCTGAAGTACAAGGAGGGCGACGCCGAGCGCTTCGTGCTCAGGGCCGAGAGCACGGACAAGCTTTTGCTGATCAGCAGCGACGGCCGCGGCTATCTGTTGCCGGTCGAGCGCCTGCCGGGCGGCCGCGGCCAGGGCGAGCCCTTGCGCGTTCACGTCGAGCTCGCCCGCGGCGCGGAGCCGGTCAGGCTCGCCGTGCACCGCCCGGACGGCAGGCTCCTGCTGGCGTCCAGCTCGGCACGCGGGTTCGTCGCCGAGGAGCAGGCGATCGCGACGCAGGCCCGGACCGGCAAGCAGGTGTTCAATCTGGACGAGGGCGAGCGGCTCGCGATCGCAGTGCCGGCCGAGGGCGATCACGTCGCGACGATCGGCAGCAACCGGAAGCTCCTGATTTTTCCGATTAGCGAGCTGCCGGTGATGAGCCGCGGCAAGGGCGTGCTGCTGCAGCGCTACCGGCAGGGCGAGCTGGCCGACGCGCTCGTGATCCGCGTCGCCGAGGGCCTGAGCTGGGCTGCCGCCAAGGGCACGCGCACCGTGACCGAGCTCGCGCCCTGGCTCGGCCGGCGCGGCCAGGCCGGCCGCCTCGCGCCGCACGGCTTCCCGCGCAGCAACCGCTTCAGTGAGTGACCCCCGCGGCAGTGCTCTCAGCGGTTCCAGGCCAGCGCGAGCGGCGGCGGGTTGCGGAGCGTCTGATAGACGACGCAATAGCGCTCGGTGAGCTTGATCAGCGTCGCGAGCTGGTCCTCGGACGCGCCGCTGTCGAGATCGAAGCTGAGCCGGATGTCCTTGAAGCCGACCGGCGCGTCCTTGGCGACCCCGAGCGTGCCGCGGAAGTCGAGATCGCCCTCGACCCTGACCTTGCCCGACCGGAGCGGGATCTCGAG
>DATAOG010000628.1:0-1862 GCA_036265855.1 Geminicoccaceae bacterium
TGGTGGTCGAGCGAGATCGGCGCGATCGCGCAAAGCCGCGGCCGCGCGATCACGTTGGTCGCATCGAGCCGGCCCCCGAGCCCGGTCTCGAGCAGCAAAACATCCGCGCAATGGCGGGAGAACGCCAGGAAGGCCGCGGCCGTGATGATCTCGAACTCGGTGATCGGCTGGCCCTGATTGACCCGCTCGCAGATGTCGAGGACCTCGGCCAGCTCAGGTTCTCCGATCGGCTGGCCATCGAACAGGAGGCGCTCGTTGAACTGCACGAGATGCGGCGAGATGTAGCGCTGCACGCGGCGCCCGTCGGCCACCAGCATGGCATCCAGCATGGCCAGCACCGAGCCCTTGCCGTTGGTCCCGGCGATGTGCACGACCGGGGCCAGACGCCGCTCGGGATGACCGAGGCGCGCGAGCAGGCGTTCGATCCGGCCGAGCGAGAGGTCGATCCGGCGCGGGTGCAGCCCGCGCAGGCGGGCCAGGATCAGGTCACTGCCGTAGCTCGTCACCCCCCGCCCCGGCGCCTTCGGTCACGACGGTGGGCTCGGCCGGCTCGCCGCCCTCGCCAGCCTCGACCGGGGCGATCGGCGCCTCTTCCGGCGCCTTGCGCCGGCGCTCCACCGGCTGCTCGGCGTCCGGATCGAGGTTCGGCCGGAGCAGAAAGCGGATGATCCGGGCGACGGTCGGCCGCAGCTCGAACCGGTGCACGACCATGTCGATCATGCCGTGCTCGAGCAGATACTCCGCCTTCTGGAAACCCTCGGGCAGGTTCTCGCGGATCGTCTGCTCGATCACCCGACGGCCGGCGAAGCCGATCTGGGCGCCGGGCTCGGCGATCGCGATGTCGCCGAGCATGGCGAAGGACGCGGTCACGCCGCCGGTGGTCGGGTCGGTCAGGAGCACGATGTAGGGCAGGCCCGCTTCCTTGACCTCCTCGATCGCGATCGTGGTGCGCGGCATCTGCATCAGCGAGAGCGCGCCCTCCTGCATGCGCGCCCCGCCGGACGCGGTGACCACGATGAAGGCCGCCTCCTGCAGGACCGCGAGCCGCGCCGCCGCGAGCAGCCCCTCGCCGAGCGCGCAGCCCATCGAGCCTGCCATGAAGTCGAAGTTCATGACCGCGATCACCGCCGGCAGGCCGTCGATCTTGCCGTGCGCCGCCTCGAGCGCGTCGGTATTGCCGGTCTTGCTCTGCGCCTCCTTCAGCCGTTCGGCGTAGCGCTTCAGGTCGCGGAACTTGAGCGGGTCGACGCCGACCTTGGGCAGCTCGATCCTGGTCCAGCTGCCCTCGTCGAACAGCGTCCTGAACCGGTACTCCGGCCCGACCCGGAAATGGTGGTTGCAGTGCGGGCAGACGCGCTGGTTGGTCTCCAAATCGCGGTGAAAGATCATGCGCTCGCAGGACGGACAATTGATCCAGAGGTTTTCCGGGATTTCGGGCCGGGTGCGGACCAGCGCCTTGATCTTCGGCCGGACGTAGTCGGTGAGCCAGTTCATGCGGCAGCCTTCTTCGCCGAGCGGACGCCCCCGGCGAGCCCGCGGACCTGATCCAGGACCGCCTCGACCAGGCCCGCCTGGGCGCGCCCTTGGGCATCGGGCCCGCGGGCGATCCGGTCGACCAGCGCGGAGCCGACCACGACCGCATCGGCGGCAGCGGCGATCTCGCCCGCCTGCTCCGGCGTGCGGATGCCGAAGCCGACCGCGACCGGCAGCTTGGTGTGGCGGCGCAGACGCGCGACCGCAGCCTGGACCTGCACCGCGACCGGCGCGCCGGCACCGGTGATCCCGGTGATCGAGACGTAGTAGATGAAGCCCCTGGTGTTCGCGAGCACCTTGGGCAGCCGGCGCTCGTCGGTGGTCGGCGT
>DATAOG010000629.1:0-5692 GCA_036265855.1 Geminicoccaceae bacterium
CCCGGATCGCCGATTTTGAGCTCGAGCATGGCGCCCGCCAGCATCTCGAGCACGCGATCGGCGATTGTATCCTGCAGACAAAGGATGCGGAGCGCAGAGCAACGCTGGCCGGCCGAGCGGAAGGCAGACAGCAGGACGTCGGCGACCACCTGCTCAGGCAAGGCCGAGGAATCGACCAGCATCGCATTCTGACCGCCGGTCTCGGCGATCAGCGCCGGGATCGGCCCGTCCTTGGTCGCGAGCGCCCGGTTGATCCGCCAGGCGGTCTGGGTCGAGCCCGTGAATGCGACGCCGGCAATCGCCGTGCTCTCCACCAGCCGCGCGCCGATCTCCGGGCCGCCGGGGAGCAGGATCAGCGCGTCCTCGGGCACGCCCGCCTGATGCAGGAGCGCCACCGCCCTGGACGCGATCAGCGGCGTCTGGGGTGCCGGCTTGGCGATCACGGCGTTGCCGACCGCCAGCGCCGCGGCGATCTGGCCGGTAAAGATCGCAAGCGGGAAATTCCAGGGGCTGATCGTCGCGAACACGCCGCGCCCGTGCAGCGCGAGCTGATTGCTCTCACCGGTCGGGCCAGGCAGCTCGTGCGGTGGCACCACTGCCCTCGCCTCGCCCGCGTAATAGCGCAGGAAGTCGACCGCCTCGCGGACCTCGGCCACTGCGTCGATCAGGGTCTTGCCGGCCTCGCGCACGCACCAGGCGAGGAGCTCCGGCGTGTTGTCCTCATAAAGATCGGCGGCCCGCTCCAGACAGGCGGCGCGCGCTTCGACCGCGGTCCGGTCCCAGGCCGGAAACGCCCGCGCCGCCACCATCGCCGCTTCTTCGACGGTCGCGGCATCGGCAGCCACGACGCTGCCGATCGAGCGGGACCGGTCGGCGGGATCATAGGTGGTCCACGGCATGGTGCGGCTGTTTCCCGCCGTCGGCCTCGCCATCAGGCCGGGCGCGAAATCGGCTTCGATTCGCTCGGCGAGACCTGCGAGCTCTTCAGGATCCGCCAGATCGATGCCGCGCGAGTTCACGCGACCCGCGCCATAGAGCACGCGTGGCAGCGGGATTTTCGGATTTGGCTTCGGCTCGAGGCGGGCGAGCCGTAGTGCCGGGTCCTCGACCAAGGTTTCGATCGGGATCGCCGGGTCGAGAATGCGGTTCACGAACGAGCTGTTGGCGCCGTTCTCCAGCAGCCGGCGCACCAGATAGGGCAGCAAATCTTCATGACTGCCGACCGGCGCGTAGACCCGACAGGCGACACCGAGGTCGGCCTCCGCCCTCAGGTCGGCGTAGAGGGCCTCGCCCATCCCATGCAAACGCTGGAACTCGAAGGCGCGCCGGTTGCCGGCGAACTCGAGGATGCTGGCGAGCGTCTGGGCATTGTGGGTCGCGAACTGGGGATAGAAGGCATCCCCGCCGGCCAGCAGACGTCGCGCGCAGGCGAGATAGGAGACGTCGGTCGCGAGCTTGCGCGTGAACACAGGATAACCGTTCAGCCCCTGCTCCTGAGCGCGCTTGATCTCTGTATCCCAATAGGCGCCCTTGACCAGGCGAACCGGGATCCGGCGCCGGTGTCGGCGGGCCAGGTCCTCGAGCCAGGCGATGACATGGAGCGCTCGTTTCTGGTAGGCCTGGACCGCGAGCCCGAGCCCATCCCAGCGGTCGAGCTGGGGCGCCGTCACCAGACGCTCGAACAGATCGAGCGATGGCTCCAGCCGGTCGGCCTCCTCGGCGTCGATCGTGACCGTGATCCGGCCCGCACGGGCATCGGTCAAGAGCTCTAGCAGGCTTGGCAACAGCTCGGCCTCGAGACGACGGTGCTGGGCCAGCTCGTAGCGTGGATGCAGAGCCGAGAGCTTGATCGAGACACTCGGCCGGGCCATCAGATCATCGCCCTCGGCCGCCTTGACGATCGCCGCGATCGCGTCTCGATAAGCGCCTTGATACCGAACGGCGTCGGCGGTGGTCTTGGCGCCTTCGCCTAGCATGTCGTACGAGTAGCGGTAGCCTTTCTGCTCGAACTCGCGGGCCCGCCGGATGGCTGCGTCAATGGTCTGGCCGAGAACGAAGTGGCGCCCGAGCATGCGCATCGATCGCTCGATCGCCTGGCGCACGACCGGCTCGCCGAGGCGCTGAACGAGACGGGCAAAGCGAGCACCGATCTCGCCGTCGCGCTCCAGGTCGACCCGGATCAGGCGCCCGGTCAGCATCAGGCCCCAGGTGGAGGCATTGACGAACAGCGACTCGCTTTGGCCGAGGTGGCGGGCCCAGTCGCCGAGGCTGAGCTTGTCTCGGATCAGACGGTCACGGGTCTGCGGGTCAGGAATGCGCAGCAGCGCCTCGGCAAGGCACATCAGCATGACGCCTTCGCGTGTGCTGAGGCTGTACTCGTGCAGGAAGGCCTCGACCCCGAGCTGGTCACCTCCCGCCTGCCGCACCCGCTCCGCGAGGCGCCGGGCCCGGGCCTGGATGCGCGCCCGTTGCTCGGGCGCGACCGCTGCTTCGGTCAGCAGGGTCGCGACGGTCGCTGCCTCGTCAGCCCGGTGGGCCCGGCGCATCGCTGCGCGCAACGGGTCCGCGCCGAGCGGCGGCCGATCCTCCAGAATACGGGCGGCCATGGCCATCGCGGCAGCACCTCGCCAACCCGGAATCGAGCAAACCGTAGCTTTGCCGCCCAACCTAGCATGAGCCGGCAGCAGATCCCCAGCCGATTCGCCAGGTACCTGCAACGCGGGTTGGATCCGGGGAATCAGCCGGCGACCAGACGTGCCACCTCACGATCTGGCGCAGCCTCGCGGGCCGGCCTCACGTCGCGCTGAGCGCGCTTGCTGCCCGACTGGCGTGCCTTACGGAGGCGCTCCTCCGCAAGCCGATCGGCAATTTCGCTGGTCGGCTCGTTCGCCTGCTCGGCGCGCTCGAACACCTCGATCAGGGTTTCGCCGATCGTCTGAACCCTCGCCAGCACCCGACCGCGGTCGTAGCCAGTCGGGCGCAGCTCCTCGGCGATGTTGATCAGGCCGCCGGCGTTGATCACGTAGTCCGGCGCGTACAGGATGCCGCGCTCCCGCAAGGCGGCGCCGTGGCGCGGCTCCAGCAGCTGGTTATTGGCCGCGCCGGCCACCATCCTGCAGGTAAGCCGGGGCACCGTGTCGTCGTTGATCACGCCTCCCAGGGCGCAGGGGGCCAGTACCTCGGCCTCGATCTGGAAGATCGCGTCACTGTCGACCGGCCTCGCGCCGAATTCATCGGCGGCGCGTTCGGCGCGCGTCGGATCCAGATCGGCGACGATCAGCCGGGCGCCGTCCTCTGCGAGCAGTCGCGCGACGTTGTAACCGACGTGGCCAAGTCCCTGCACCGCTACTCGAATCCCGTCGAGGTCGCGATGCCCGAGGCAGTGCTCGACGGCCGCGCGAATCCCGAGCCACACGCCTCGCGCGGTGACCGGCGACGGGTCGCCGCTGCCACCGCTCGAGCGACCCAGCACGTAGGCGGTCTCGGCGCCCGCCCAGTCCATATCGGCAGGCGTCGTGCCGACGTCCTCACCGGTGTAGTAGCGCCCGCCGAGGCTTTCGATCGCCCGGCCGAGCGCCCGAAACAACGCCTTCGATTTGTCTTTCCTCGGGTCGCCGATGATCACGGCCTTGCCGCCGCCGAACGGCAGGCCAGCCATTGCCGCCTTATAGGTCATGCCCTTGGCCAGCCGCAGGACGTCGGTGAGCGCTTCAGCCTCGCTCGGGTAGGGCCACATGCGACAACCGCCGAGCGCCGGGCCGAGGGTCGTGTCGTGCAGGGCGACGATTGCCTTCAGGCCGCTCGGCGGATCGAAGAAGAAGATCACCTGCTCATGTTCGTCGAAGGCAGGCGATGCGAACACGTCCATTTCGTTCTCCGCGGTGCCAGCTGCGCGGCACGGACAGACTTGCCCCTCCAACCGGCTGCAGACATCGGTTGTCAAAGCACAAGCTCACTTTGTATGTGTTAAGCGGTTAAGGAATATTCAACTTGAAAGTCTGTTTATGGCCTCATGTTAATATTGTTGCATTGCAGCAAGCGGACTTGGACATGTAAAATCGGGCAAGGTGATCGGCAAGGCTGATGTTGCCCGAGCATAACCCGCGACCTGGAGGAAAGTTCCGAAGCTTGCTCGCGATCCGGAGGCACGGATCGATCACCTGAACGTCGGCAGCACGGCTCCTTAAGGAGCTCCGACCGAGCGAGCAGGCCGCTTCATGCACGCCGCCGCCATTGCCTGCATGTGACCGGCGCCGATCATCAGCCGAATCAGAGCACGCCCGGGCAAATCCCGTTAGCATCAGGGAACCCAGCTCGCCGGCCTTTTGGCGAGAAACGCAGCAATGCCCTCGCGCGTCTCCGGGGTGACCCTGAGCGCGGCGATCCGCTCGGCGGTGTCGGCGATCAGATCGTGCCCGATCGGCCGTCCGACCAGATCACGGATCAGGCGCTTGGCCGCGACCAGCGCGTCCGGTCCGCCCCGCAACAGGTGCCCAAGGACGGTCTCGATCGCACCGTCGAGTTCGCCCGGTTCGACGACCTGGTGGACCAGTCCGATCCTGGCGGCCTCGGCGGCGGTAATGCGCTCGCCCGTCAGCATCAGGCGGCGCGATTGGCGCGCTCCGATCGCTGCGAGCACGTATGGCCCGATCACCGATGGGATCAGGCCAAGGCGGACCTCGGTCGTGCCGAACACCGCCTCCGCGCTGGCGACCACGATGTCGCAGCAAGCGACCAGACCGGTGCCGCCGCCAAGCGCCGGACCATTGACGCGGGCGATCGTGGGCTTGGGTAGCTCGTTCAGGGTCGCCATGAGCTTTGCCAAGGCCCTGGCATCGGCCAGGTTCTGGGCCTGGGTGTAGCTTGCGGTCCGACGCATCCAGTTGAGGTCGGCCCCGGCGGAGAAGCTCTTGCCGCTGCCGGTCAACACGATCGCGCGGACCGCCGCGTCCGCCGCCAGCTTGGTCAGCTCCGTGGCCAGTTCGGCGATCAGCCGATCGTCGAAGGCATTGTGGATCTGCGGGCGATTGAGTGTGATCCAGGCGCTGCCATCCGGGCGCCGGTCAGTCAGAAGGATGGGCTCGGACATGGTCAGAAGGCCTCAAGCTCACCAACCGCCACGAGCGAGCCAGAGATCGAGCTGAGCCAGGCGATCCGCGCCCCAGAAGGGCTCGCCATCGACCAAGATGAACGGCGAGCCGAACACGCCCCTCGCGATTGCAGCTGCGGTCCTCTGCTTCAGGCGTTCCTTGATCGAGGGGTCGGCCACCGCGGCGCGCAAGGCTGAGCGCTCGATTCCCAAAGGCAACGCGATCTCGGCCACCTGCTCGGGCGCACCGATGTCCCGGCCCTCCCCCCAATGAGCGTGGAAGATCGTCTGCGCCAGACGCCTCGCGAGCGTCGGCTCCTCCGGCTCGAGCCAGACGAAGGCCCGGCTCGCGGCCAGCGAGTTCACCGGCATCACCGGCGGCTCGCGGAAGGGAACGCCGAGCAGGCGGGCGAAGCGCGGGATGTCATGGCGAAGATAGGGGCCCTTGAGCGGCGTCTGCAGCAGCGGCCGGGCGCCGGTCTCCTTGAATGCCGCACCGAGCATGATCGGATGCCAGATCACCTGGCGGCCGTGGCGCGTGCCGAGATCTTCGATCTGGGTGCTCGCGAGATAACCGTAAGGGCTCGCGAACTCGAAATAGAA
>DATAOG010000630.1:0-1920 GCA_036265855.1 Geminicoccaceae bacterium
CTGTCGTCGAACACCAGCTCGGAGGCGACCCCGAGCCCGTCGAGGTAGTCGCGCACGAACGCGATCAGCGCGAGGTTGGAATTGCGGCTGGTGGTATCGAACCCGACCAGCCGCGCCAGCATCTCGGTCAGGGTCAAGGAGTTTGCTCGGGTCACAATGATGCTCGAGGACGACCAGCGCCGAATCGGCAATATAGGCGGCGTGCCCGGGGCTGTCATGCCCCGAGCCGCCGGGGCCGCTGGTCGGCGCCGGGCGCTGCCCCATATTCTCGCCCAGTCCGGCCTTGGCAGACGGGCAGCCGGCAAGGGGAGATCCCGTGCGCTTAAGACTGATCGCGCCTGCCGGTCTGGCGGCGGGCCTGACGCTGCTGACGGTTCCGGCGCCGGCCGAGGAGGTCGGCAGCTTCACCAACGACTGGACCGGCAACGGCATCGTCGTCGAGGCGATCCCCGACCCGAAGATCGAGGGCGTCACCTGTCACATCGCCCGCTTCGATCGCGGCTTTTTGGACAAGCTCACCAAGGGGAACTGGTTCGAGGACCCCTCCAACGCCTCGATCGCCTGCCGCCAGACCGGGCCGATCGTGATCGGCGACATCGAGCGCGGCGAGAAGGGCGAGGAAGTCTTCAGCCAGCGCTTAAGCCTGATCTTCAAGTCGCTGGCGGTCCGGCGCATCTACGATGAGAAGAACGACACGCTGGTCTACGTCATCTACTCGCGCCAGGTGAAGGAAGGCAGCGCCAAGATGGCGATCAGCACCGTCGCGCTCCAGGGAACGAACGTCACCTGGCGGAAGTGACGGGGGCCGGCCCTGGTCTTTCCGGGCCCGCCTCAGAACCGGCGGCGAGCATGCCGCCAGAGCAGCCGGAGCGGGGCGGCCGGGGACGGGTCGTCCATCGCGGCGCTCGATCCGGTCTTGCGAGCGCGCCGCAGACTCTCGCCGGCGAGTGTGCCGGGGAGCAGGGCTGGGAGCGCGGCCGCCGGCACCGACGAGCGCCCGGCCCTGGCGGCGCCCAGATGCTCCAGGCCCCGCGCCGCGAGGCGCCTGATCACCGGCTCGAGCTTCGGCTCGCCTAGCGCGGCATCCAGCTCGATGCCCTCGCGGGCCAGCTCGGCGACCGGGAGACGCAGCCGAGCGCGCCGGCGATCGGCATCCAGCGCGCGCAGTCGGTCGGCGAGGCCGACGGCCAGCCCGACCTTGCGCCCGACCTCGAGCGTCGACGGATCGGTCGCCCCGAGGATCAAGAGGGCGCTCTGCACGATCGTCGCCGCGCTGCCCTCGAGTTCCCGCTCCAGCGCTTCGAGATCGGCGGGCGGCAGATCCTCGAGCTCGCGCTCGCGCGCGTCGATCGCCGCGTCCAGGCGGCCGCGGCTGCCGGCAGCCGCGCGCAGGACGCCGCCGATCGCTTGTGCGACCGGATGCGCCGGCGACCGGCCGCTCGCGGTCGCGTCGAGCGCGTCCCGCCACCACTGCAGGCGGATCAGGCCCGCGATCGGCTGACTGACCAGGTGGCGGACCTTGCCGATCTCGTGGTCGAAGGCGTAGAGCGCGAACAGCGCCTCGCGCGCCGCAGCGGGCGCGAACAGGGTCGCGAGATAGCGGTCCCGCGCGGCGTTCCGGACGAGCTCGGCGCAATAGGAAAGCTCCGCGCTCAGGCGAGCACCACCAGATCGAGAGGCGCCTCGACCCCGGCCACCGGTCGGGCCGGGCGCGGCTCGCGGGGCGCCGCCGCGCGGTAGCCCTGCGCGTCCGCCAGCTTCCAGGTCGCCACCGTGCAAAGCGCCCGGACGCGTTCCTCCTTGGTGTGCTTCTCGAGCTTGGCGACAAGGTTCACCGGGTCGCCGATCACCGTGTACTCGAGCCGGCTGCGATCGCCGATCGTGCCGAACATGACCGCGCCGGTCGCGATCGCCGCCCCG
>DATAOG010000631.1:0-3909 GCA_036265855.1 Geminicoccaceae bacterium
GGCCCTCAGCTCGAGCGAGCGCCGGGCGAGCTTTTCGTCCTGCAGTCGTGGCCGCCGTACGGTACGCCATCGATTGTCGCGGAACCTAAGAGCTTCGGGCGGAAATTGGCCCGGTGAGCCAGGCGGGGTCGCGTTCGAGGACCGGGAGCGGGCCGGGCGGGCGGTCGACGTGGGGCAGCGCCGCGAGCAGGCCGCGGGTGTAGGGGTGCTGGGCCCGGTGCAGCTCGCTCGCAAGGCATTCCTCGACCACCCGGCCGGCGTACATGATCAGCACCCGGTCGCAGAACGAGGCGACCAGGTTGAGGTCGTGGCTGATGAAGATCAGGCCCAGCCCGCGCTCCCTGACCAGATCGTCCATGATCGCGAGGATCTGCATCTGCACGGTCACGTCGAGCGCCGAGGTCGGCTCGTCGGCGATCAGGATCTCCGGGTCGGCGACCAGCATCATCGCGATCATGACCCGCTGGCCCATGCCGCCCGAGACCTCGTGCGGATAGCAGTGATAGACCCGCTCCGGATCGCGGATCTTGACCGCCGTCAGCATGGCGAGCGCCCGGTGCCTGGCCTCGGCGCGCGAGCTTTGGCCATGCGCGCGATAGGCCTCGCGGATCTGCCGGCCGACGGTCATCACCGGGTTGAGCGAGAACTTCGGGTCCTGCATGACCATCGTGATCCGCCGTCCCCGGACCGCGCGCAGCGTCGCCTCGTCGGCGGACAGAAGGTCGGTGCCCTCGAAGATCAGGCGCTCCGCGCTGACCACGCCCGGCGCCGGCACCAGACGGAGGATCGCGCGCCCGACCGTGGACTTGCCCGAGCCCGACTCGCCGACGATGCCAAGCTTCTCGCGCCCAAGCGTGAACGAGACGCCGCGCACGGCCTCGATCACCCGCGCCGGGGTCGGGTAGCGCACCCAGAGATTGTCGACGATCAGCCGGGCCGACATGGCCCGAGCTTAGCCACGCCCGGCGGCTGGCGACACCTCTTTGCTCGGCCGGGCACCCGACCGAGCGGCCGGGTCCGGTCATCGATCGCGGGGCGGCTCGGGCAAAGCCGCCGCGCGCCCGTCATGCCGGTCTAGAAGGCCATCAACCCCAGCACGAGCGCCACGACGGCCGCCGCCGCGGCGAGCGCCAGCAACGAGATCCCGCGACCGGACCGCCCGGACGGGCCGGCCCGTCGCGGCAAGCAGGCCGGGACGCCCAGCTGGTCGGCCGTCGACGTCGCGGCTCCTTCCGCCGGCGCGGCCGCAACCCCCGGGCGCCGCCGCAGGCTGGACTCACTTTCGGCCGACGGCGCGACCCGGCGGGTGACCCGCCAGCCCGGCGCCCCCGACACCGGATCACCGCCGCCCGCGGGCCGCGACGGCATCAGGCGCGGTGCCGCCCTTGCCGCGGGGTCGGGCATACGCAGCCGCAGGCGGCGGTCGTCACTGCGCAGCAATCATGTCCCTCCGACATCGTGGTCCGCACCGCCGAGCGGAGCTATCCAGCTAAGTGAGGTCGCTTGCCGCGCGGTCAACCCGCGGGCCCTCGGTCTCCCTGCCGGGCGTGGCACCGCTGCACGCATCCGGCGCTCGTGCGGAGATCCTGGCATCGGCAGCGCTTTTCGGCTACACACCACGGGAGCAGCAGCGGGACCAGACGGTGGCGCAGCGGACGGCCAGGGCTTCGGGATCGCGATCCGACGCAGGCGTGGTGCCGCTGCCGCTGGCGGCCGAGCCCAAGCAGGCCTGGCTCGCGGCGCTCGTCGAGTCCTCGTTCGATGCGATTCTCAGCAAGAACCTGGATGGCACGATCACGAGCTGGAACGCCGCCGCCGAACGCATGTACGGCTACCCGGCGGCCGACGTGATCGGCCGCTCGATCGAGCTGATCGTGCCCGAGGACCGGTTCGCCGAGCTGCGCGACATGGATGCGCAGCTGGCCCGCGGCGAGCGCGTCCTGCCGTTGGAGACGGAGCGCCTGACCCGTGACGGCCGGCGGATCGAGGTCCAGCTCACGATGTCGCCGATCCTCGACGAGCAGGGCCGCGTCATCGGCGCGTCGGGCATCGGCCGCGACATCACCGAGCGCCGGCGATCGGAGCAGCGGGAGCGGCGCCTGATCGAGGAGCTCAATCACCGGGTCAGGAACACGCTTGCGATCGCCCAGTCGCTGGCGACCCAGACGCTGCGCCACAGCCCCTCGCCCGAGCCGTTCGCCGCCGCTTTTCAGGGCCGGCTGACGGCGCTCGCGCGGACCCACACGCTGCTGGCGGAGGCCAGCTGGGAAGGCGTCAGGCTGCAGGCCCTGATTCATGCCCAGCTCGATCCGTACCGTCCGGCCGATCCCGACCGGGTGACGATCGCGGGCGCGGACCCGGCCCTCGGATCCGAACCGGCGCTTGCTCTGGGCCTCGCCCTGCACGAGCTCAGCACCAATGCGACCCGCCATGGCGCGCTCCGCAGCCCCTCGGGACGGCTCGAGATCACAGCCGAGGTCGTCACCGACGGCGAAGGCCGGCGCCTGCTGCTGACCTGGCGCGAGCGCGGCGGGCCACGGGTCGATCGGACCGCAAAGCCGGGCTTCGGCCGGACGCTGATCGAGCATGGTCTGGCTTATCAGCTCGGGGGCGATGTCAGGTTCGAGTTGAAGGCCGGCGGCGTTCGCTGCACGATCGCGGTGCCGCTCGCCGATCGCGCCCGGCTTCAGCCGGCCGGCGGCCGGCTCATGGATGGCGAGGTTGACAGCCACGCGTGATCTGAAGCCGCGCAGAGTCCTGGTCGTCGAGGACGAGTTTCTGGTTTCGATGGACATCCAGGAGATGCTCGCTCACCTCGGCTGCGAGGTGGTCGGGCCGTGCGGCGACCTGGATTCGGCGCTGCGGCAGGCGGCAGCACCGGCGCTGGATCTGGCGCTGCTCGACATCAACATCCGCGGCCAGCCGGTGACCCCGGTCGCGGACGCGCTCGCGGCGCGCGCCGTGCCGTTCGTCTTCTGCACCGGTTACCGGGTCGATCAGCTGACCGGCCGCTACCCGAGCGCGCCCCGGCTGATGAAGCCGTTCCAGATCGCCGACCTGGACGCCGCGATGCGCCGGGTCGACCTCGAACGGGCCGCGGACCGCTGCTAGCGCGAGCTCGCGTGCTTCGGGTCGAGGACGTCGCGCAGGCCGTCGCCGAGCAGGTTGAAGCCGAGCGAGACCGCGAAGATCGCGATCCCGGGCATGGTCGCGACCCACCACTGCTCGAGCAGATACTGCCGGCCGGAGGAGATCATGGCGCCCCATTCCGGCAGCGGCGGCTGGGCGCCGAGCCCGAGAAAGCCCAGGCCCGCCGCGGTCAGGATGATGCCGGCCATGTCGAGCGTCAGGCGCACGATCAGGGAGCTCGTGCAGAGCGGCATGATGTGGCCCCAGATGATCCGGCCCGCGGATGCGCCCTGCAGCCGGATCGCCGCGATGAACTCGGAATTGCGCACGGTCAGCGTCTCGGCGCGCGCGATCCGGGCGTAGGGCGGCCAGGCGGTGATCGCGATCGCGGTGATCGCGTTCTCGATCCCGGGACCGAGCGCGGCGACGAACGCGAGCGCCAGAATCAGGCGCGGGAACGCGAGGAAAACGTCGGTGATCCGCATCAGGATCGTGTCGAGCCAGCCGCCGACGTAGCCGGCGACCGTGCCGACCAGGAGCCCGATCGGGCCGACGATGATCACGACCAGGCCCACGATGTAGAGCGTGAGCCGCGCGCCGTAGACGATCCGCGAGTAGATGTCGCGGCCGAGCTCGTCGGTGCCGAGCCAGTGCCGGGCAGACGGCGGCTGCAAACGATCGCTCAGGATCTGCGCGGTCGGCGAGTAGGTCGCGAGCCAGGGCGCCAGCGCCGCGACCAGCAACAGGCTCAGCACGATCGCGAGCCCGACCATCGCGAGC
>DATAOG010000632.1:0-3504 GCA_036265855.1 Geminicoccaceae bacterium
TTGCTCGGGTCGGTCAGCGCGGATTCCGGCGCGTCCAGGCCCTTGACCTGCCACACCTGCTGCGGCTCGGCGGCCCGCCCGCCGGTCGCCAGCAACAGACCGCCCGCGAGCACGATCGAGATCGTGAAGATCGTCCGCATCGTCTCGGTTCCTCCTCAATCGTTTCAGAACTCGTGCTGCAAGCTGTCTCGAGATCGGCCCGCGGCAAGTCCAGGGCCGCCGGCGATGAGCACGCCGGGCACGGTTTTCGGCTTGGCCGGAGCGTCGGGCAAATCTAGTCTGTCACCGATTCCATGGCGCGGCGGCTGACCGGCGCCGGCCGGCCATCCTGAACGATCCGAACGGGGAGAGATCGATGGCGCTCTCGGACGAGCTCGCACGCTTGTCGGCGACCGAACTGGCGCTCCGCATCCGCCGGCACGATCTGTCGCCGGTCGAGGTGATCGACGCGTTCATCGCCCGGATCGAGGCCCGCAACCCGAGCCTGAACGCGCTCGTCCACCTCGGCTTCGACGATGCCCGCGCGCGCGCCCGCGAGGCCGAGCAGGAGCTGATGTCGGGCGCCGCGCTCGGGCCGCTGCACGGCGTGCCGACCGCGATCAAGGACCTCTTCGACTTCAAGCCGGGCTGGCCCACCACTTTCGGCGGGGTGCGCGCGCTCAAGGACTTCGTGCCGGACTTCTACTGCGCCTTTGCCGAGCGGATCGAGAAGGCGGGCGCGATCCTTGTGGGCAAGACCAACAGCCCGGTCATGGGCTTTCGCGGCACCTGCGACAACCCGCTGTTCGGGCCGGCGCGTAATCCGTTCGATCCGAGCAAGAACACCGGCGGCTCGTCGGGCGGCAGTGCGGCCGCGGTCGCCGACGGCCTGCTGCCGTTCGCCGAGGGCACCGACGGCGGTGGCTCGATTCGGATCCCGGCGTCCTGGTGCGGCGTCTACGGCTACAAGGCGTCGTTCGGCCGGGTGCCGTACTTCGCCGGCGCCAACGCCTTCGGCGGCACGACGCCGTTCCTGTTCGAAGGCCCGCTGACCCGCACGGTCGACGATGCGGCGCTCGTGCTGACCGCGCTTGCGGGCTACGACCCGCGCGACCCGTTCAGCCTCGACGAGCAGGTCGATTTCACGCTCGCGACCCGCGGCTCGATCCACGGCTGGAAGATCGCCTACAGCCCGGACTTCGACGTCTTCCCGGTCGAGCGCCGGGTCGCCGAGGGGGTCGCCGGGGCGGTCCGCGCCTTCGAGGATGCGGGCGCCGTGGTCGAGGAAGTCACGGTCGGCATCAAGCGGCCGCAGCGCGAGCTCAGCGACCTCTGGTGCCGCCTGATCTCGCCGCTCAACGTCCAGACTTTCGAGATCTTCAAGGCCAACGGCATCGATCTGCTCCGCGATCACCGGCACGACTTCCCGGAGCAGTACCTGCGCTGGATCGACCAGGGCTATCGCATGTCGGCGCTCGATTTCTTCAACGACCAGAGCGTCCGGTCCGAGATCTACGTCGCGATCCAGAAGGTTTTGGCCGACTACGACCTGCTGGTCACGCCGACGCTCGCCTGCCTGCCGGTCGACAACGCCGCCGACGGCAACACGATGGGCCCGAGCCAGGTCCAGGGCGAGCCGGTCGATCCCCTGATCGGCTGGTGCCTCACCTATCCGGTCAACTTCTCGGGCCATCCGGCGGCCTCGATTCCGGCCGGCATGGTCGACGGCCTGCCGGTCGGCATGCAGATCATCGGCCGGCGCTACGCCGACGGCGACGTGCTCGCGGCGAGCGCCGCCTTCGAGCGCCTGCGGCCATGGGTCCAGACCTATGAGGCCTGCGCCGCCCGCCCGCTCTGAGCGAGCGCCCCGCGCGCGGGCAGCTGCTTAAGCCCGCTCTAAGCCCCGGTATGCGATCGTCACCGGCGACGCGTGCCACGGACGCAGGAGCGGAGACCTCGATGACCTGGTGGGAGCTGTACCTTTCCTGCCGTGGCCGGCTCAGCCGGCGGCAGTACTGGCTGGCATCGTTGCCGCTGATCGGCGCGCAGATCCTGATCGAGCTTCTGATCGCGTCCGAGAGCACGCCGGTACTCGCGGCGCTCCTGTCCCTGGCGGTCGCGATCCCGAGCTTCGTGATCACGATCAAGCGCCTGCACGATCGGGGCCGGAACGGCTGGTTTGCCTCGATCGCGGCGATCCCGCTCTTGGGCGCGATCTGGCTGCTGATCGAGGCGGGCCTGCTGCCGGGCACGCGTGGCCCCAACCGCTTCGGCCCGGACCCGCTCGGGGCGGCCGGCGCCGGCAGCGCCATCTCGGCGGCTGCGCCGATCTGATCGGCGGCGCCGCTTTTCGGCTTCACACGTCGTCGCCCGCCGCCTATCCGAGGAGGCAGACGGACTTCCCGGCCGCCGGTTTGCCGGGGTGCCGCGGACCGGATCGGGGAGGCGGGCGATGCCGACGGATCTGCCAGGCCACGCGCAGGCCGTGATCATCGGCGGCGGCGCGGTCGGCGCGAGCGTCGCCTACCATCTGACCAGGCTCGGCTGGCGCGACGTGCTGCTGCTCGAGCGCAAGCAGCTGACCTCGGGCACGACCTGGCACGCGGCCGGCCTGATCGGCCAGCTGCGCGCGACCGAGAAGCTGACGCGGCTCGCCAGATATTCGGCCGAGCTCTATGACCGCCTCGAGGCCGAGACCGGCCAGCCGACCGGCTTTCGCCGCCACGGCAGCCTCGGTCTCGCCCGCACGCCAGAGCGCTTCATCGAGCTGAAGCGGGCGGCCTCGATGGGCCGAACGCTCGGCCTCGAGGTCGAAGTGCTGACGCCAGCCGAGGCGCGCGCCCTCTATCCGCTGATCGAAGTGAACGATCTGGTCGGCGCGATCTTCATCACGACCGATGGCCAGGCCAACCCGATCGACATCACGCAGGCGCTGGCCAAGGGTGCCCGCATGGCGGGCGCGCGAATCGTCGAGCGCTGCAAGGTAACCGGGATCACCCAGGCCAACGGCCGGGTCACCGGCGTGCTGACCGAGCGCGGCCCGGTCGCGGCCGAGATCGTGGTCAACTGCGCCGGCATGTGGGGACGCACGGTCGGTCGCATGGCCGGCGTCAACGTGCCGCTCCAGGCCTGCGAGCACTTCTACATTCTGACCGAGCCCCTGCCGGGCCTGCCCGCTGATCTGCCGGTCCTGCGCGATCCGGACGGCTGCCTCTACGTCAAGGAGGACGCGGGCAAGCTCCTGGTCGGCGTCTTCGAGCCGGTCGCCAAACCCTGGGGTCTGGATGGCATCCCGGACGACTTCGAGTTCGGCGAGCTGCCCGAAGACTGGGACCATTTCATGCCGTTCCTCGAGGACGCCATGCGCCGGATCCCGGCGCTCGCCGACACGGGCATCCGCAAGTTCTTCTGCGGTCCCGAGAGCTTCACGCCGGACGACCGCTATCACCTGGGCGAGGCGCCGGAGCTGAAGGGCTTCTTCATCGCCTGCGGCTTCAACTCGATCGGCATCCAGTCGGCCGGCGG
>DATAOG010000633.1:0-3601 GCA_036265855.1 Geminicoccaceae bacterium
AGAAGGGCAGGATCGCGATCAGGTCGACCAGCGCCAGCGGGGTCAGCATGTAACGGAGCCGGCCGAGCAGCGGCCGCCGATGGCGGCCGCTGCCGCTCTCGACCGCCGCCCACAGCCGGACGACGTACTCGACCGTGAACAGCGCGACCGAGACCACCTCGAAGCCATCGAGCCAGCCGTGCCAAGCGGCATCGATCCCGGCCTCGGACTTGAGGATGATCGCAACGACGTTGGCCGAGATCAGCGCGACCAGGGCCGCCGCCAGCAGCGAAGCGGTTGGATCGTCGGGCCTGGTATGGTCGAGAATTTCATGAGCTCGGCGGCGCAGTTGCGACATGGCCAATCCCTTGCACCTGGCGATCGTTCCCATAGCGCACCCGCGCGCCGGGCGCACGGCCGGGCGAAGCGCCGGCCGCCGTTGATCAGGGCCCCGGCTTGTGCCATGGGCTCGGTGCAGCACGCGCGGCAAGCGCGCCGGCAGAGCAGGGAGGCAGGCGATGACGATCTCGGTCAAGACGCCGACCACCGACCAGATCCTCGAGATCGCGGACGGCTTCGGCATGCGTCTCGAGCGGTCCGCGGCGGAAGCCCTGCGCGGCATCATGGCGGGGACGCTGGGGTCCTACGCGCGGCTCGACGAGCTGGTCGAGCCGGCGCTGCCGGTCCGCTATCCGCGGACCTCGGGCTACCGGCCGGGGCCCGAGGACAACCCGTTGAACGCCTGGTACTGGCGGTGCGAGATCGAGGGTGCCGCCGAGGGCGTGCTCAAAGGCCAGCGGGTCGCGATCAAGGACAACATCTGCGTCGCCGGCGTCCCGATGGCGAACGGCTCGCGGGTGCTCGAGGGCTACGTGCCGGAGATCGACGCCACGGTCGTGACCCGGATCCTGGACGCCGGCGGCACGATCGCGGGCAAGGCCGCCTGCGAGGATTTGTGCTTCTCGGCCGGGAGCCACACCTGCGTCACCGGTCCGATCCGCAACCCGTGGGCGCCCGACCATTCGGCCGGCGGCTCGTCGGGCGGCAGCGCGGCGCTGGTCGCCTCGGGCGTGGTCGAATGCGCGATGGGCGGCGATCAGGGTGGCTCGATCCGGACGCCGTCTGCCTGGTGCGGCGCCTACGGCCTGAAGCCGACCTGGGGGCTCGTGCCCTGCACCGGCGCGATGCCGATCGCCTACGCGCTCGACCACCTGGGCCCGATCTGCTCGAGCCCGGAGAACGTCGCGCGCCTGCTCGCCGCGATCGCCGGCCCCGATCCGCTCGACCCGCGCACCGCGTTTTCCAGACCGGGCGACTACCTGGGGGCGCTCGCGCGCGGCGCCCGGGGCCTGCGGATCGGGATCCTGAAGGAGGGCTTTGCCCACTCCGTCAGCGATCCGGCGACCAGCACCAAGGTGCGCCGCGCGATCGAGGTGCTGGGCGGGCAGGGCGCCCTGGTCAGCGAGGTCTCGGTGCCGATGCACTACGACGCGCCGCACGTCTGGACCGCGGTGATCCTCGAGGGCGCGACCGAACTGATGATCAAGGGCAACGGCCAGGGCAACAACTGGAACGGCTATTACACGGTCTCGCTGATCGACGCGTTTGCCCGCGGCTGGCGCTCGCGCCCGGACGATCTGTCGGCGACCTGCAAGCTCGTGCTGCTGCTCGGCGAATATCTCAACCGGCACTACCACGGCCGCTATCACGCCAAGGGCCAGAACCTGAAGCCCGCGGTCAAGGCGGCCTATGACGCGGCGCTCGAGCAGGTCGACATCCTGGCGATGCCGACGATCCCGTTTCCGGCGACGCGACTGCCGCCAGAGGATTGCGCGCTCGAGGACTACATCGACCGCGCGCTCAACATGCAGCAGAACACCTGCCCGTTCGACGTCGCCGGGCATCCGGCGTTCACGCTGCCCTGCGGCCTGGTCGACGGCCGGCCGGTCGGCCTGATGCTGGTCGGCCGGCACATGGACGAGGCGACCCTGATCGCGGCCGGGCAGGCCTACGCGCAGGCCGTCGACTGGAAGACCGAGTAGCGGCCTCCGCCCAGGGCGGAGGCCGGTCCTTGGGTCCTCAGGCGGCGACGAGCTTGTCCTCGAGCGCCGGGTAGTCGGTGTAGCCGCGCGCATCGCCGCCGTAGAAGGTGGCCGGATCGGGCGCGTTGAGCGGCGCGTTGCGGGCCAGTCGCAGGGGCAGGTCGGGGTTGGCGAGGAACGATGTGCCGAAGCTCACGAGGTCGGCTTGGCCCTGCGCCAGCGCCCTCTCGGCGAGCGCCCGGGTGTAGCCGCCGTTGACCATCAGCGGGCCACCGAACGCTTCTTTGAGATCCGGTGCCAGCGGCCTCGCGCCGGTGACGCCGGCCGGCTCGACGATGTGCAGGTAGGCGAGCCCGAAGGGTTCTAGCGCCAGCGCGGCATGACCGAAGGTCGCGCGCGGATCGCTGTCGTGCATGTCGTTGAAGTCGCTCTGCGGCGACAGACGGACGCCGACCCGCTCGGCGCCCCAGACATCGGCCACCGCCTCGGTGACCTCGAGCAGGAAGCGCGCTCGGTTCTGCAAGCTGCCGCCGTAGCGGTCGGTGCGGCGGTTGGTGCCGTCGCGCAGGAACTGGTCGATCAGATAGCCGTTGGCGCCGTGGATCTCGACCCCGTCGAAGCCGGCGGCGCGGGCATGGCGGGCGCCGTTCTCGAACTGGGCGACGATGCCCCGGATCTCGGCCGTCTCGAGCGCGCGCGGCGTGACGAAGGGCTGGGGTCCGCTTGCGGTGAAGGCGTCGCCCTTGGCGGCGATCGCCGAGGGCGCGACCGGGAGCGCGCCGTCCGGCTGCAACGAGGGATGCGAGATCCGGCCGACGTGCCAGAGCTGGAGGAAGATCCGGCCGCCCTTGGCATGCACGGCGTCGGTCACGCGCCGCCAGCCGGCGACCTGGAGATCGTCGTGGATGCCGGGCGTGCCCGGGTAGCCGACGCCCTGGGGCGAGACCTGGGTCGCCTCGGTGACGATCAGCCCGGCCGAGGCGCGCTGCCGGTAGTATTCGGCCGCGAGCGCGCCCGGGACGTTGCCGGGGCCGGCGCGGTTGCGGGTCATGGGCGCCATGACGATGCGGTTGGGCAGGGCGAGATCGCCGAGCTGGAAGGGCGTGAACAGGTCGGGTCTGGCCATCGCGGCTCTCCGGGGGTTGAAGAATGTATGTGCATACATACATGATCTCCGGACTGACGCTGTCAAGTATGTAATCGCGTACATTCTTCCGGTGCTAGAACCGCCGTTGCCGCAAGGTGACGATTGATGGGCCCAGAGGATCATGTCCGAGACGGCCGTTGAGACCGAAGCGACCCGGCGGCGCGACCGCGAGGCGACCAAGCAGACGCTGCTGGCCGCGGCCGTCGAGGTGTTCGCCGAGCACGGCTACGACGCCGCGACCACGCGCGCCGTGGCGCAGGCCGCCGGCGTCAACGAGCAGCTGATCCAGCGCTATTTCGGCGGCAAGGCGGGGCTCCTGCTCGCGATCATCGAGCGCTTCGGCCAGGAGGAGCGCCGCTGCTGCGCGCTGCCGCCGCCGTGCGCCAGCCTCGAGGACGAGATCCGCGGCTTTCTCGAGCACCAGCTCGAGCAC
>DATAOG010000634.1:0-2404 GCA_036265855.1 Geminicoccaceae bacterium
CTCTATTTCCAGAATCAGAGCCCCGGCGCCGAGAAGGAAGCGAACTGGCTGCCGGCGCCGAAGGGGCCCTTCAATCTGACCATGCGTCTCTACGCCCCGAAGAGCGACGCGCTGACCGGCAAGTGGAACCCGCCGGCGGTCAATAGCGCGCACGGGCCGTCGTATCTCGAGGCCCAGTGACAAGGCTGCGAGCGCCGGCCCGTGAGGCCGGTTTTGGAGCTGAGAAAACCCGTCCGCCCTTCGCTTAATCAGGCCGCGCGGGCGCAACCAGGGGGAAAAGCCGATGCACTTCCATGAGCCGGCCGGCAACTCCGACCGAGAACCAGAACGGCACTCGACGTCGCGTGCCGCCAGATCGGCGCCCGGCGCGTTCGCGCTGTTGGCGCTGATCTTGCTCGGGGGCCCAGAGCCAGATCCAGACCGGCGGCAAGATCCTGCCGCGGCCGGCGGTGGTGGTCCACAGCTTAGGTCCCGGTCAGGTACTCCTTGCTCAGCTCGGCCGGCCAGGCCGCCGAAGTCACGAGCACGGCAACGACCTGCGCTGCCACGAGCCCGGTGTTCCGGATCAGCATGTCTTGCTTGTCGCCGTCGGGCCTGCGATGCCCGCAGCTATCGACCGGAGCATACGCACGGCGCCACTGGCATGAACCGCAAAGTATGGTAGCTTGGCGGCCGCGCCGGGCCCGCTTCGCCGACGGTCAGGAGCGGTGGCACGCGTCAGCTGGGGGTGCGGGGCAAATGACGAACGCGATCACAGCGCGGCTCGCGCTGGCCACGATGACGGCTGCTCTGATGCTGGCTCTGACCGGCAGCCCGAGTTCGGCGCACGACGACTGGGGCCTGCCGCTTCTCGGCGGCCTGGTCGGCGGCTACGGCTTGTCCACCATCATGCAACGGCACTCGGAAGCCGAGTCGCGTCAGAACCTGCCGCCGCCCCCGAACTACGCGCAGCCGGCGCCGACCTTCGCGCAGCCGGTGCCGAACACAGTCGCGCCCGCGCCCTCGGCCGCCGCTACCGCCGCCCGGATCGAGCAGCAGCTGAACGTGCTCGACGATCTGGCCGCCAAGGGCTACGTCACGCCGAGCGAATACAAGGCCCGCCGTCAGGCTTTGCTCAATCAGCTCTGAGCACGCCGGACGCGGCTCCATGCGGCCCGGCCGCCCGCCGCAGGCGCGCGCACGCTGGCCCCTCGCGAAAAAAACCGTGCAGCGGCCGACCGCGCCGGCGCCGACAAGGAGGAGACCCTATGCAGATCGATCATGCAGGAGCCGGCGACAAAGGGCCGGCAGCAGAACGAAGCCCGAGCTTTCGCGCAGTCAGAGCGCCCGGTGCGGTCGCCCTTTTGGGGCTGATCCTGGTCGGAGGCTGCACCTCGACCCAGAGTCAGATCCAGACCGGCGGCCAGATGCTGCCGCGGCCGGTGGTGGTGGTCCACAGCTTTGCCGTCTCGCCGACCGAGGTCACCCTCAGCGAGGGCCTGAGCTCGGAAGTGCAGAGCCTGATCGGAAACCAGACCGCGACTCCGCGAAGCCAGCAGGAGATGCAGGTCGGCCATCAGGTCGCCGATGCGATCGCCAACAACCTCGTCACCGAGATCCGCGACCTCGGCCTGACGGCGGAGCGCGGCAGCGGGCTGCCGGCCGGCATGGCGAATGCGGTGCTGGTCACCGGCCAGCTGGTTTCGATCGACCAGGGTAACCAGGCCGAGCGGGTGGTGATCGGGCTCGGCGCCGGACGCAGCGACGTCCGTGCCCAGGTGCAGGTGTTCCAGCTGACCCCCACCTCGACCAAGCTGATCGACACGATCGAGGTCGACGCGAAGAGCGGGCTCACGCCGGGCATGGCCGAGACCCTGGGCGCCGGCGCGCTCACCGGTCATCTGCTGGTCTCGACCCTGGTCAGCGGCGGCGTCCAGGTCGCGACCGAGACGATGAGCGACACCGTGGTCGCCGACGCGGACCGCGCCGCCAAGGGCATCGCCAAGCAGCTCTCCAGCCTGTTCACCCAGCAGGGTTGGATCGCCCGTTAGCCGGCGCGGCGCCACGGGGCACACTCGAATGCAGATCGTCTTGGCAGCCAGGCTCGCAATGCGGCGGCAGGCAAGGCCACGGGCGGCGCGCTCCCGGCCCGGCCGCCGATTGACCTGAATCAAAGAGAGCGCGCTAGGTCAACGCGACAGTAAGGCTCAGAGGGATGGGTCATGGTGGAGACGCGGGGAGTTGCTGGCTCCGGTGCGGCCATACCCGCCCGTGGGCGGCCATCCACCGGACTTTGCGGCTCCGGTCCAGTTCCTGGTTTTCGAAGTCGGTCGAGCCGTGCGAGGCCATGGCGCGGTTCAAACCGGAGGCGATGGAGCAAGCCGTCATGACGACGCGAATGGTACCACCGGTGATGGCGGGGCTG
>DATAOG010000635.1:0-4449 GCA_036265855.1 Geminicoccaceae bacterium
GGCTTCGGCAGCCAGAGCTCCGGCGGTGCCAGCTCCGAGGTCGAGACCGCCACGCTGCGCATGCAGCTCGATCATCGCACCGGCGAGCTCGAGGGCGAGGTGCTGCGCGGCCGCTTCAGTGGCCGGCATCTGGCCTCGCTCGGCCTGTCCGAGCTGCTCGAGCTTCTGGCCGACTGCCGCCGCGAGGACCCGCGCTCGGTGGCGCTGCTCGAGACCTATCTGGACCGGCGGGCGCCGGACTGGCGCGCGCGGGAAGCGGCCGGCGCCGGCAGCGAGCGGCCCGCGGGCGCCGGCGCGACGGCCATGGACGAGGCGACCGCCTGGCGCGTGCTCGGCCTCGCCCCGGGTGCCAGCGCCGCCGAGATCAAGGCCGCGCACCGCCGGCTGATGACCAGGCTGCACCCGGACCACGGCGGCTCGAGCTATCTCGCGGCCCAGCTCAACCAGGCCAAGGACTTTCTGCTGCGCCGGCAGCGGTGAGGGCGGGCAACCCCTTTTAGGGCTCGGCCGGTCGACTTCGGCACCTGCCCGCGGGCCAGCCGATGTGCTAGCTTCCCACCCCGAACGGCGCTGTTGAACTGTTAATCGCCGCGCCGCTATGACAGTGAGGCCTGTGAGACCGGCTGGGCCGGCCGGCGGCGGCACCCGGAACGCCGGCCGGCGATCGAGCGTTGGGCGGCCGTCCGAAATCAACTGGGGAGCATCCTGTGATCCGCAAGGCCGTCTTTCCCGTCGCCGGACTGGGCACGCGCATGCTGCCGGCCACCAAGGCGATCCCCAAAGAGATGCTGCCGGTGGTCGACAAGCCGGTCATCCAATACGCCTTCGAGGAAGCGCGCGCCGCCGGGATCGAGCACTTCATCTTCGTGACCGGGCGCGGCAAGAGCGTGATCGAGGATCATTTCGACCGCGCCTACGAGCTCGACGACGCGCTCGCCAAGAAGGGCAAGGAGGCCGAGCTCGAGGCGGTCAGCGCCTGGGTGCCGGCGCCGGGCGAGCTCAGCTATACCCGCCAGCAGGAGCCGCTCGGGCTCGGCCACGCCGTCTGGTGCGCCCGCGAGCTGGTCGGCAACGAGCCGTTCGCGGTGATTCTGGTCGACGATCTGATCTCTGGCCGGGTGCCCTGCCTGGCCCAGATGGTCGAGGCGCACGGGCGGACCGGCGGCAGCGTCGTCGCGGTCGAGGAGGTCGCCGCCGAGCACACCAACCGTTACGGCGTGCTCGATCCGGGTGACAGCGACGGCCGGCTGGTCGAGATCAGGGGCCTGGTCGAGAAGCCGCATCCGGCCGAGGCCCCCTCGCGGCTCGCGATCATCGGCCGCTATATCCTGCTGCCCGAGGTGTTCGAGCATCTCGGCCTGCAGCACAAGGGCGCCGGCGGCGAGATCCAGCTGACCGACGCCATGGCCAGGATGATCGGCCGCCGGCCCTTCCACGGCTTGCGGTTCGAGGGCCGGCGCTTCGATTGCGGTGCCAGGCTCGGCTATCTCGAGGCGATCGTGGCCTGCGCGCTCGAGCGCGACGAGCTGCGCGCCGAGGTGCGCGCGATGCTCGAGCGCCACCGCTGACCGGGCGGCGATCTTGGCGCCCGCGCGCCCGGCCCAATCCATGGAGGTCGCATGCACATCGCGATGATCGGCACGGGCTACGTCGGCCTGGTCTCGGCCGCGTGCTTTGCCGAGTTCGGGGTCGAGGTGACCGCGGTCGACAACGACCGGGACAAGATCGCCCGCCTGCTTGAGGGCCAGATGCCGATCTACGAGCCCGGGCTGGACGAGGTGGTCGAGCGCAACACCGCCGCCGGCCGGCTGACCTTCACGACCGACCTGAAGGCGGCGCTCGCCGACATCGACGCCGTGTTCATCGCGGTCGGCACGCCGTCGCGGCGCGGCGATGGCCATGCCGATCTCACCTACCTGTTCGCCGCGGCCGAGGAGATCGCCGCCGGGCTCACGCGCGGCACGCTCGTGGTCACCAAGTCGACGGTGCCGGTCGGTACCGGCCGGCGTCTGCAGCAGCTGTTCGCGAGACTGCGCCCGGACCTCTCGATCGAGGTCGCCTCGAACCCCGAGTTCCTGCGCGAGGGCTCGGCGATCGAGGACTTCATGCGCCCCGACCGGGTCGTGGTCGGGGTCGAGAGCGCGCGCGCCCGCGAGGTCATGGAGCGCCTTTACCGGCCGCTCAACCTGATCCAGACGCCGATCCTGTTCACGGCCCTCGAGACCGCCGAGCTGATCAAGTACGCGACCAACAGCTTCCTCGCGACCAAGGTCACCTTCATCAACGAGATCGCCGATCTGTGCGAGCGGGTCGGCGCCGATGTCCAGGCGGTCGCCCGGGGGCTCGGTCTGGATCGCCGGATCGGCAGCAAGTTCCTGCACCCCGGCCCGGGCTTCGGCGGCTCCTGCTTCCCCAAGGACACCGCGGCGCTGCTCCGGATCGCCGAGGAGGCGAACGTGCCGCTGCGGATCGTCGAGAGCGTGGTCGCGGTCAACGAGGGCCGCAAGCGCGGCATGGTGCGCCGGATCCTTCAGGCCTGCGGCGGCTCGGTGCGCGGCCAGACGGTCGCGATCCTGGGCGTCACCTTCAAGCCCAACACCGACGACATCCGCGACAGCCCGAGCCTGGTGATCGTGCCGGCGCTCCAGGCCGAAGGGGCGGTGGTCCGCGCCTACGACCCCGAGGGCATGGCGAGCGCCGCCGACGCGCTGCCCGACGTCGTCTGGTGCGATGACGCCTATGCGGCGGCCGACGGCGCCGATGTGATGGTCGTGCTGACCGAGTGGAACCAGTTCCGCGGCCTCGATCTGGAACGGGTCCGCAGCCTGCTCCGGCGGCCGATCGTGGTCGATCTGCGCAACATCTACGAGCCTGGCGACATGCTCGCCCAGGGCTTCAGCTATACCAGCATCGGCCGGCCGGTGCCGCCGGCCGCGGTCGACCAGCCGCAAAGGAAGAGCGCATGAGCGCCGGTAGCGCCCCGACCCGGGGCTCGGGTGGGCCCCGGTTCCATCCGACGGTGCTCCGGGAGTACGACATCCGCGGCATCATCGGCCAGACGCTGTTCGCGGCCGACGCGCGGGCGCTCGGGCAGGCCTATGCGACGCTGCTGCGCGCACGCGGCGGGCGCCGGGCCTGCCTCGGCTTCGACGGCCGGCTCAGCTCGCCCGAGCTCGCCGAGGCGCTGGGCGAGGGCCTGCGCGCGGGCGGCATCGACGTGCTCTGGATCGGCCTCGGGCCGACGCCGATGCTCTATTTCGCGGTCCACCACCTCGACGCCGACGGCGGGCTCCAGGTCACCGGCTCGCACAACCCGCCGGACCACAACGGCTTCAAGATGATGCTGGGCAAGAGCTCGCTGTTCGGCGCCCGGATCCAGGAGCTCGGCCGGATCGCGGCGAGTGGCGCCTTCGCGACCGGGGCCGGGCGGATCGTCGACAGCCCGGTCTTCGAGGCCTACGTCGAGCGGCTCCTGCGCGACTTCAAGCGCGGGCGCGAGCTCGAGGTCGTCTGGGACGCCGGCAACGGCGCCACCGGCGAAGTGCTCCAGGCGCTGACCGCCCGGCTGCCCGGCCGGCACCGCCTGCTGTTCGCCGAGATCGACGGCCGCTTCCCCAACCATCATCCCGACCCGACCATCCCGGAAAATCTCGAGGATCTGATCCGCGCCGTGCGCGCCGAGGGCGCCGAGCTCGGGATCGCGTTCGACGGCGACGGCGACCGGATCGGCGTGGTCGACGGGCAGGGCCGGATCATGTTCGGCGACCAGATGATGCAGATCCTGGCCGCCGAGGTCTTGGCGCGCCGCCCGGGCAGCCCGATCCTGGCCGACGTCAAGGCGAGCCAGGCGCTGTTCGACGAGATCGCGCGGCTCGGCGGCAAGCCCGTCATGTACAAGACCGGCCATTCGCTGATGAAAGCCGCAATGGCCGAGATGGGCGCCCCGCTCGCGGGCGAGATGTCGGGCCACATCTTCTACGCCGACGGCTTCTACGGCCACGACGACGCGCTCTACGTCGCGATCCGCCTGCTCAGCATCCTCGCCGGCAGCGACCGCACGCTCGGCCAGTGGCGGGACGGCATGGCGCCGATGGTCAACACGCCGGAGCTCCGCTTCGACTGCCCGGACGAGACCAAGTTCCAGGTGATCGACAAGGTCAAGACGAAGCTCGAGGCCGACGGTGCCGCGGTCAACGCGATCGACGGCGTCCGGGTCATGACCGAAGACGGCTGGTGGCTGCTCCGCGCCTCCAACACCCAGGCCGTCCTGGTCGCCCGCGCCGAGGCCCGCGATGCGGCTGCCCTCGCCCGCCTCAAGCACCAGATCGCCGCCAACCTGCAAGCCGCCGGCGTCACCCCGCCGGCATTCTAAGCGTTACCCCCGCACCCGACCTTGTTAACTTTCTGCTGTTCGGCCGCGATGCCCTGGGCTCATATATCAGTCAGCAC
>DATAOG010000636.1:0-1887 GCA_036265855.1 Geminicoccaceae bacterium
GGCCGGCACCGAGCACGCTCGCGTGCTCGGGCACGGAGACCACGTTGCGGCTGCGCGAGACCAGCAGCGCCAGCCCCTGGAACGCGTACAGGGTGCCGAGGGTGGCGACGATCGACGGCACCCGGGTGTACGCGACGACCAGCCCGTTCAGCAGGCCACCGCCGATGCCGACGCCGATCCCGACGCCGAGGGTGAGCCAGATGTCGTCGGTCTTCACCGCGATCGGCCCGGCCACGAACCCGGCCAGCGCGAGCATCGAGCCGACCGAGACGTCGATCTCGCCGGTCACGATCACGAGCGTCATGCCGAGCGCCACGATCGCGATCGGGGTCGCGCCGGCGATCGCGATCGAGATGTTGGACGCGGTCAGGAAATATTCGGAGCACCAGGTGCCGTAGACGAAGGCGCCGATCAGCACCAGGACCAGGAACACCTCCCAGCGGCCGATCAGGCGGCCGAGGCGGGTCATCGCTCGGTGCCCGGCGGCAGCGCGAGCCGCAGGCCTGCGGGCTGGCGGGCGCCGCGCTCGGCAGAGCGCGCGAGCAGGCTGTAGAACATGACCGTGCCGAGGATCGCGAGCCCGATCACCGCCTGCAACCAGAACTGGTTGATCCCGAGCAGCTGGACCCCGTTCTGGAGCACCGCGAAGATCACGGCCCCGATCGCGGCGCCGTAGACCGAGCCGCTGCCGCCGAAGATGCTGACGCCGCCGATCACGACCGCCGAGATCGCCTGCAGATGCAGGTCGGGCGCGATCACCGCGTCGACCGTGCCGAAGCGCGCGCCCCAGAGCACGCCGACCAGCCCGCAGAGCAGGCCGGACAGGATGAACACGAAGGCCAGATGGCCGGCCTCGTTGATGCCGACCAGGCTCGCGCTCTCGGGGCTGGAGCCCAGCGCGTAGAGGTTGCGCCCGGTCCGGGTGTAGCCGGCGGCGAAGCCGAACAGGAGCGTCAGCAGCAGCGCCAGCCAGACCAGGAGCGGCGCGCCCGCGGCGTGGATCTGGGCGATGTGCGCGTAGCTGTCGGGCAGCACGGTCGCCGAGATCTGGCGGCCGCCCGCGAGCACGATCACGCCGCCCCGGTAGACCGCGAGCGTGCCGAGCGTCGCGACGATCGCCGGGATGCGCGCGACCGCCACCAGCAGCGCGTTGACGATCCCGAGCCCGCCGCCGACCGCGAGCCCGATCAGGAACACGATCGCCATGCTGCCGGTCTGGTGATCCTCGAGCCAGTCGGCGGCCAAAAAAGCGCTCATCGCGACGATCGCGCCGACCGACAGGTCGATCTGCCGGGTGATGATGACCAGCGCCTCGCCGAGCGCCACGATGCAGACCAGCGTCGCCGAGAGCGCCACCTGCTCGAGGTTGGCGGCGTCCAGGAAGCGCGGCTCGCGCAGCGTGACGAGCGTGCAGATCAAGGCGAGCGCCAGGACCAGGCCGAACTCGCGGACCCTGAGGCTCCGGTCGACCAGCCCCCGGATGCCGCCGCGCCGGCCGGCCCTGCCCTTGGCGCTGGAGCCGGTCATGGCCGGCCCGCCGCGAGGACGGGCACCGGCGCCCGCACGGTATGCGCCGCGGCGAGCAGCATCGCTTCCTGGTCGAAGCTCTCGCGCGCGAAGCCGCGGACGATCCGGCCGCCCCGGAACACGAGGATCCGATCGGCCATCGCGATCACCTCGGCGGCATCGTCGCTGATCAGGATGATCGCGATCCCTTGGGCGGCGAGGTGCGAGACGATCCGGTGGATCTCGGCCTTGGCGCCGACGTCGATGCCGCGCGTGGGCTCGTCGAGGAACAGCAGACTGGGGCTGGTCGCCAGCCACTTGGCCAGCACGACCTTCTGTTGGTTCCCGCCCGACAGCTTGCGAACGCTCTGGTTGATCGAG
>DATAOG010000637.1:0-4264 GCA_036265855.1 Geminicoccaceae bacterium
CGAGTACGAGGCCGAAGCTCGCGGGCTCGAGCGCGCCGAGCGCCCCCGCCGCGGCGGGGGTATAGAAGCGGTGCACGTCGTCGACCCCGGTCACCAGGATCTCGGCGCCGCCGCGGCGCACTCGCCGACTCTGATTGAGCAAGACGTCGTAACCGAGGCGGTCGAGCTCGGGCACCATGTCGGCGCAATCGTGATTGCCGAGCGTTGCGAGGAACCCGTCCGCCGCGCGCACCGTCCGGCGCAGCGCCGCGAGCGGCTCCAGGACCCGGGCCTCGGTGAACGGGCCGTGGTCGGTGGCCCGGAAGTCGCCGGTACAGACGCAGAGGTCGACCTCGAGGCCGGCGACGCTCTCGAGAATCGCGGCCGGCAGATCGGGCGCCGCGTCGAAATGCGGGTCGGCAAGATGCAGGACGCGGTAGCCCTCGAATGCCTCCGGCAGGCCCGGCAGGCTGAGACGCAGAGTGCGCAGCCGCACGTGCAGGGCGTTGGCGATGCCGCGTTTCCAGAGGCCGGTCAGCTTCAGGCCGAGCCGCAACGCGGCAAGCGCCGGTCGCGGCGTGCCGGCCGGGCGCCGGGGCCCCTCCGGCGTGCTCCGGCGCCGTTGCCGCTCGAGTTCCCGCCGCCGCTCTTCCCATGCCGCCCGCAGGGCGACGGCATCAGCTTCGTCGGGCGCCGTGTGCCTGTGGGCGGTCGCTCGATGCCGGTCCGGAGCGCGTAGCGTCATGGCCATCCCTCGAGCCTGCAGGATCCGCTCGGTACCACTCCCAAGCGATCATATAGAGCGATGCGAAGCCTTGCGCGAAGCCCCTCGGCGCGCGCCTGAACGGTCTCGGGCACGGCGCCCGGCACGCCAGCTGCACGCCGCGATCGCCGCCGGCCGGCCTGCTCCGCGCGTATGTAACACCGCCTTACTTCAGATCCGTTAGGGCCGATGCAGGCGTCGCCGCGGTCCGGGGCTTGTGCCCGAGGCGGTGTTCGGGGCAGCATCCCGCGACCTTGGGCGATCTTGACCATGTGCGGCCGCTATCTCCTGACCACGCCAGTTGATGCGCTCGCTCAGCTGTTCCGGTTCAGCGAGCGACCGAACCTGGGGCCGCGCTATAATATCGCACCGACCCAGGACGTACCGATCGTGCGACTCGCGCGCGGGGGTGACCGACGCGAGCTGATCCTCGTCCGCTGGGGACTCGTGCCCTATTGGGCCGACGATCCGAAGATCGGCAATCGTCTGATCAATGCCCGCGCCGAATCCATCGAAGCGATGCGCGCGTTCCGCGAGGCTTACCGGCGCCGCCGCTGCCTGGTGCCAGCCGACGGCTTCTTCGAATGGCGCAAGGTCGGCAAGCGGCGGCAGCCGCTTCTGTTCCGGCGTCGGGACTGCGCGCCGTTCGCGTTCGCGGGCCTCTGGGAGCGCTGGCAGCAGCCGGGGGGCGACGTGCTGCGCTCCTGCACGATCGTGACCTGCGCGGCCAATGCGCTGGTGGCCACCGTGCACGACCGCATGCCCGTGATCCTGGCGGCGGCTGATCATGGCGGCTGGTTGAATCCGGAGATCGACGGTCGCGCGCTGCTCCGACCCTGCCCGGCAGACTGGCTCGAGGCGATCCCGGTCAGCGAGAGGGTCAATAGCCCGGCCCACGACGATCCGGAATGCCTTGCCCCGCCTGTCGACGGCTTCGAGGAGCCGCGCCTGATCTGAGCGCACCCTTGCGTCGCGGCCCGCCGTTGCCTTTCGTCCAGACTTGACTTGTGTTACGATTTTGGCTCGGGCCGGGAAGGTCGGTGCAGGTGCAGGGAGGGAATGGCCGGAGGACAACGGTTCGGCCATTGAACTGAGCAATGATCAACCAATCGGGCATCGCCGACGCCACCGAGCCGCCTGGCGAGAACGAAACCGAGCTCAAGCTGCGGGGCGAACCGCAAGCCTTGAAGGCGATCTTCGCGGCGCCCGCGATCGCCGCCAAGGCGACCGGTCGCGGGCGCAGCCAGCGCCTCGAGAACGTCTACTACGATACTGCTGATCACCGCCTGCGCGCACGCGGGCTGGCGTTCCGGGTGCGCAGAGACGGTCGTCGGTATGTCCAGACGCTGAAATCCGGCGATATCGCCGGCCTCGTCGCCTATCGCGGCGAATGGCAGACCCCGCTGGGCTCGGCCGAGCCTGACCTGGGCGTGCTGCCGCCGGCCGCGAGCGAGGCTCTGGACGGACTGGTGGCGCCCGGCGAGCTGCGCTCCTTGTTCACGACGCGGGTGCGGCGCCAGACCCGCAGGCTCTCCACGCGCGCCAACGGCAGCCCGCCAAGCCTGATCGAGGCCGCGCTCGACCTGGGCGCGATCGAGGCCGAAGGCCGCTCGCAGCCGATCTCCGAGATCGAGCTGGAGCTGATCGAGGGCGCGCCCGAGGCGCTCTACGATCTCGCGCTCGAGCTCGACGCGCTGGCACCGCTTCAGCTCGAGACCCGGAGCAAGTCGGTCCGCGGCTACAGCCTGGCTGCGGGGGAGGCGCCCCCGGCGCAGAAGGCACTGCCGCTCGTGCTCAAGCCGCGGGCGACCGTCGACGCGGCGCTCGGCACGATCCTGCGCGGCTGCCTGCAGCACTGGTGCGCGAACCAGGCGGCGGCGCTCGACGGGCGCAATCCGGAAGGCCTGCACCAGATGCGGGTCGCGCTCCGCCGCCTGCGCTCGGCGCTCTCGTCGTTCCGCCACCTGATCGTCCCCGAGCGGCGCGCCTGGCTCTCCGGCGAGGCCAAACGCATCCTGGGCGGTCTCGGCGCGGCCCGGGACTGGGACGTGTTCCTGACCGAATCGCTCGCACCGCTGCTGGCGGCGCGCCCGGACGACCCTTCGCTCGCCACCTTGCGGGCGGCCGCTCATGCTGCGCAGGCGGATGCGTACGCCGCGGTCCGCGCCGCGATTGCCGATGCGTCCTACACGCGATTCCTGCTCCAGCTCGGCCGCTGGATCGAGGCCGGCGGCTGGCGCAAGGATGCGACCCGGAAAGGGGCGGCTTGGCTCGACCGCCCGATCGAGGCGTTTGCCGACCGGCTGCTGGCGAGGCGCCACCGAAAGGCCCTCAAGGGCGGGCGCGACTTCGCCGGCCTGACGCCCGCCGAGCGTCACCGGCTGCGAATCGCGCTCAAGAAGCTGCGCTACGCGACCGAATTCTTCCAGACGCTCTACCCCGGAAAGCGCACGCACCCGTACCTCGCCGCGCTGAAGCATCTGCAGGACACGCTCGGCCATCTGAACGACGGCGACGTGGCCGAGAGGTTGGTGAGCGGGCTGAGCGAGCCGGGCGGCGAACGACGGAGCACGCTCGCCCCGGGGTCAGGCCTCGTGCTCGGGTGGCTGGCGCGCGGCGGTGCCGACGCCGAGCCCGGCGTGCGGCAAGCCTGGCAGGCGTTCACCGCGCGGCAGCCATTCTGGAGTTGACAGGCACCCGGGCGCGTTCGATCGATGGTCGATGATCTCGATCCTGGTCGCCAACACCAAGGGCGGATGCGGTAAGACCACCATCTCGACCCATCTTGCGGCGGCGTTCGCAGCCGCAGGCCATCCGACCGCGCTCGCCGACGCTGACCGTCAGCGCTCGAGTCTCGCATGGGCCGGCGCCCGGCCGGGCACCGCGGCACCGATCACCGCGCTCGACTGGGTCGAGGAGCTGACGACACCGCCGCGCGGCACCGCGCGCCTGGTGATCGACGCGGCCGCGGCGATGAAGCGCAGGCACGTGTTCGAGCTGGTCAAGGAAGCCGACGTGATCATCGTGCCGGTGCTGCCGTCGGCCTTCGACCAGACCTCGACCGCGGCCTTCCTCGACCGGCTGCACGAGCTGAAATCGATCCGCAAGAACAGGAAGCCGGTCGGCATCCTGCGCAACCGGGTGCGGCCGCGGACCAAGGCGGCGGCGCGGCTCTTGCGCTTCCTCGACCGGCTCGAGCACCAGGACCTGGGGGCCCTGCCTGACCGGACGATCTACAACGAGGCCGCGGCCGATGGTCTCTCCATCTTCGATCTGCCGGACCGGCGCGCCCAGGCGCTGCGCGCCGACTGGTCCGGCCTGCTCGACAACGTGAACGCGATCGACTAGCCGACCGCGGAGGGCTCGAGCCCTGAGCCGCCCGGACTCGAGCGGATGGGCTTGGGCTCCGGACCGGGGATCACCCATCACGCGCGGTCCTTCCAGCCCTCCGGCCGCGCAGGTCTGGCCGAGTCAGAAATGCTGCCAGCCACGGCGGGCTGGTGCGATCTCCTGACCGGTCTC
>DATAOG010000638.1:0-4456 GCA_036265855.1 Geminicoccaceae bacterium
CATCAGCGCGTTCATGGCCGAGGCCGAGACGATCACGTGCTCCGGCCCGATGGACCGGCCGTAGAGGCGGCTCATGTAGCGGGCGAGCGCCGAGCGGAGCTCGGGGATGCCGGCATTCGGCTGATAGAAGGTGTCGCCCGCCCGGAGCGCGCGGCTCGCGGCCTCGCAGATGAACGCGGGCGTCGGCAGGTCCGGCTCGCCGAACCAGAGCGGGATCAGGTCGGCGCGACCGATGCCGGCGTCGGCGACTTCGCGGATCTTGGATGCGGGCAGCTCCGAGATCCGCGGCCGGAGGGCTTCGATCAGGCCGGCGGGTGCTGGGACGGGCTCGAACATCTGGTCCTCCGCGAGAATCGCGCGATCTCAACCGATCGTGGCGCCGGGCGCAAGCGCTCGGGGCGCTCAAAGGTTCAGCAGGCAATCGCCTTGGACGTGGCCTTGGCGCGGCATAGGCGAGGACGCTGGTCGCGCGTGACCAGCGGCACACCGAGCTCGCGGGCGGTCGCAATCGGCAGCCGGCCGGGCGCTGATTGCGCCAACGCGTCAGGCGATCCATCATGCTCCCGTCGTGACCGCAAGGGCTGGCTCATGATCGAACCGCTGGGAGGCCCGGTCTACTGGCTGCCGTTCGTGATCGGCTTGGTCATCGCCTACCTGATCGGCTCGATCCCCTTCGGCGTGATCCTGACCAGGGCGGGGGGCGCCGGCGATCTGCGCCAGATCGGCTCCGGCAACATCGGCGCGACCAACGTGCTGCGCACCGGCCGCAAAGGCCTGGCGCTCGCGACGCTCCTGCTCGACGCGCTCAAGGGCGCGCTGCCGGTCTGGCTCGCGTACCGCTATTTCGGGCCGGACATGGCGGTGGTCGCCGGGCTCGGCGCCGTGCTCGGCCACTGCTTTCCGGTCTGGCTGAAATTCCGGGGCGGCAAGGGGGTCGCGACCGCGGCCGGCGTCGTTTTGACCCTGACCCCGCTCGCGGGCCTGATCGCGCTCGCGCTGTTCGTCCTGATCGCGGTCTTGACCCGTTACGTCTCGCTCGCCTCGATCCTGGCGACGATCGCGGCCGCGCCGGTCGCGTTCTGGCTCGGCCATTTCCAGGCGGGCGAGCTCTATCTGGCGCTGGCGCTGCTGATCGTCCTCAAGCACGCGCCGAACATCCGTCGCCTGCTCGCCGGCACCGAACTGAAGTTCGGCGTCAAGCCTTCCGGCTCTGCCGAATAGGCGAATTCCATCTGCCTGATTAATCCGACAGTTGACGGACTTTCCCGCCGCCGCCATCTTGCCGCGCCATGGCACGAACCCTCACGGCCGCGGAAAAGCTCGATTGGCTGCAGCTGGCGCGCTCGGGCGGGGTCGGGCCTCGGACCTTCTTCAAGCTGCTGGATCGCTTCGGCAGCGCGCGCCGCGCCTTCGAGGAGCTGCCGCGGCTCGCGCGCGAGGCCGGCGCGGAGGACCAGTGGCGCCGCTGCCGCCGGGACGAAGCCGAGGCGGAACTGGACGCGCTCGAAAAGCTCGGGTGTGAGCTGATCGCGCGCGACGAGCCCGGCTATCCGCAGCGTTTGGCCGAGATCGCTGACCCGCCGCCAGTGCTGACCCTGCGCGGCCGGATGGAGCTGCTGTCGGCACCAGGGATCGCGATCATCGGCGCCCGCAACGCCAGCGCCAACGGCCGGCTGTTCGCGAAGAACCTGGCCAACGAGCTTGCCGCCGGCGGCCTCGTCGTGGTCTCCGGGCTCGCGCGCGGGATCGACACTGCGGCGCACGAAGGCGCGCTCGCGGCCGGCGGCGCCACGGTTGCGGTGATCGCATCCGGCATCGACGTGCCCTATCCGGAGGACAATGCCGCGCTGATGGCAGAGATCGCCGAGGTCGGCGCCGTAGTCACCGAGCGGCCGCTCGGCGCCGTCCCTCAGGCGCGTCATTTTCCGCGGCGCAACCGGCTGATCTCCGGCCTCTCGCTCGGCGTGCTGGTGGTCGAGGCGGCGCCGAACTCGGGCTCTCTGATCACCGCGCGGCTGGCCGCCGAGCAGGGCCGCGAGGTCATGGCGGTGCCTGGGTCCCCGCTCGACCCGCGCCACCGCGGCACCAACCAATTGCTGCGCGACGGCGCCACGCTGGTCGAGAGCGCCGATGACGTCCGCGCCGCCCTCGGCCCGTTCGAGCTGGCGCCGAAGGCACCGCCGAACCCGCGCCGAACGACGACCCCGCGGCGCTCGAGACCTGCGGAGTCCCCGCCTCCCGCCCGCCCGGCGGCGCCGCCCCCGACCGATGGCGACCTCGCGAGCCGCGTCCGCGAACGGCTGGGCCCCGAGCCGCTCTTGGTTGACGAACTGATCCGGCAGTGTCATGCGTCGACCGCCGAGGTGCAGCGCGCGCTGCTCGAGCTGGAGCTCGAGGGGCGGATCGAGCGGCACCCCGGCAACCGGGTCTCCCTTGCATTGGCCTGACCCGGGCACATATCAGGGGCGCCGCGCCGGGCCCTGCCGCTCAGAGCGCGGGCCATCGAGGGAAGGGCCGTCTTCGGGGCATGAACGTCGTCGTCGTCGAATCGCCGACCAAAGCCAAGACCATCAACAAGTACCTGGGCTCCGACTACCGCGTGCTGTCGAGCTACGGGCACGTGCGCGACCTGCCGGAGAAGGACGGCTCGGTCCGGCCCGAAGAGGATTTCCGGATCATCTACGAGCCGCTGCCCGACCGCCGGCCCCGGATCAGGGAGATCGCCAGCGCGCTCAAGAGTGCTCGCCACCTCTACCTCGCGACCGATCCGGACCGCGAGGGCGAGGCGATCTCCTGGCATCTGGTGGCAGCGCTCGACGAGCTCGGCGCGATCAACGGCGTCGACGTCAAGCGCGTGGTCTTCCACGAGGTCACGCGGCCGGCGGTGCTCGAGGCGATGCGCCATCCGCGTGACCTCGATATCGGGCTGATCGACGCCTACCAGGCGCGCCGCGCGCTCGATTATCTGGTCGGCTTTACCCTGTCTCCCGTGCTCTGGCGGAAGCTCCAGGGCTCGCGCTCCGCGGGCCGCGTGCAGTCGGTCGCGCTCCGGCTGATCTGCGAGCGCGAGGCCGAGATCGAGGCCTTCCGGCCGCGCGAGTACTGGACGATCGAGGGCGAATTCGCGACGCCTGCGGGCGCCACCTTCACCGCCGGCCTCACCCGGCTCGACGGCAGGAAGCTGGAAAAATTCGATCTCGCGAGCGAGGCCGACGCCAGGCGCGCGCAAGGCCTGATCGAGGCCCAGAGCTTCGCCGTCGCGCACGTCGAGAAAAAGCAGGTCCAGCGCCATCCGGCGCCGCCCTTCGTGACCTCGACCCTGCAGCAGGAGGCCTCGCGCAAGCTCGGCTTCAGCGCCGAGCGCACGATGCGCACCGCCCAGCGCCTGTTCGAGGGCATAGCGCTCGAAGGCGAGACCGTGGGCCTGATCACCTACATGCGTACCGACAGCGTCCAGATCTCGCGCGAGGCGCTCGGCGCCTGCCGACAGCAGATCGCGAAGCGCTACGGCGAGCGCTACCTGCCCAACCAGCCGCGCGCCTACCGCACCCGGACCAAGAACGCCCAGGAGGCCCACGAGGCGATCCGCCCGACCGAACTCGGCCGGGCGCCCGAGGATGTCGCACGCTTTCTCGATCACGACCAGCGGCGACTCTACGAGCTGATCTGGAAGCGGACCATGGCGAGCCAGATGGCGAGCGCTTTGCTCGACCGGGTGACCGCAGATCTCGCATCGGCCGACGGGCGGATCGGCTTTCGCGCCACCGGCTCGACGGTCGCCTTCGACGGTTTTCTGCGACTCTATCAGGAAGGACGGGACGATCCGGCGCAGGATGACGAGGAGGCTGGCAGCATCCTGCCGCAGATGGTGGCGGGCGATCGCTTGCGCCGCGGCGAGATCACGCCCAGGCAGCATTTCACCGAACCGCCGCCTCGCTACACCGAGGCGAGCCTGGTGAGAAGGCTCGAGGAGCTCGGCATCGGCCGGCCTTCGACCTACGCCAGCATCATCTCGGTGCTTCAGGACCGGAACTACGTGCGCCTCGAGAACAAGCGCTTTCGACCCGAGGACCGGGGCCGGCTCGTGACGGCGTTCCTGGTCGCGTTCTTCGACCAATACGTGCAGCCGGGGTTCACGGCCGACCTCGAGGAGCGGCTCGACGACGTCGCCGCCGGCGCCCGGCATTGGAAGCAGGTGCTGCGCGAGTTCTGGGATCCGTTCAGCGGCCAGGTCGACGAGGTCAAGGAGCGCCGGGTCGCCGAGGTCATCGATGCCTTGAACGAGCTCTTGGCGCCGCTTTTGTTCCCGCCGCGTGCCGACGGTGGCGATCCACGCGTTTGCCCGCTCTGCGGCAACGGCCGGCTCAGCCTGAAGCTCGGCCGGTTCGGCGCCTTCGTCGGCTGCTCCAACTATCCGGAGTGCCGGTTCACCCGCAAGCTCGGGGTCAAGGCACAG
>DATAOG010000639.1:0-10224 GCA_036265855.1 Geminicoccaceae bacterium
CGCCTGGACCTTCTGCTCGCGCTCGGCCTTGGACACGCCGGCGAGCCTGAGCGCGAAGCCCATGTTGTCGCGCACGGTCATGTGCGGATAAAGCGCGTAGGACTGGAACACCATCGCGAGCCCGCGCTCGGCCGGCGGCACGTCGTTGACCCGCTCGCCGTCGATCAGAAGCTCGCCCGAGCTGATCTCCTCGAGGCCGGCGATCATCCTGAGCAGGGTCGACTTGCCGCAGCCCGAGGGCCCCACGAACACGACGAAGTCGCGATCGTTGATGTCGAGGTCGACGCCCTTGATGACCTCGACCTCGCCATAGTTCTTGCGCAGGTCGCGCAGTCGAAGCGTTGCCATCCGTCGTCTCCCTATTTGACGGCGCCGAAGGTCAGGCCGCGCACGAGCTGTTTCTGGCTCATCCAGCCGAACACCAGGATGGGCGCGATCGCCATCGTCGAGGCGGCCGAGAGCTTGGCCCAGAACAGACCCTCCGGGCTCGAGAACGACGCGATGAAGGTGGTCAGCGGCGCGGCCGCGGAGGTCGTGAGGTTGAGGCTCCAGAACGCCTCGTTCCAGGCGAGGATGACCGCGAGCAGGCCGGTCGACGCGATCCCCGGCAGCGACAGCGGCATCAGGATGTGCAACAGCTCCTGCTTGGGCTTGGCGCCGTCCATGCGGCCCGCCTCGAGGATGTCCTTGGGCACCTCCTTGAAGAAGGTGAACAGCATCCAGACCACGATCGGCAGGTTGACCAGCGCGTCGACGATCGTGAGCCCGATCCGGGTGTCGAGCAGGTTCAAATCGCGGAAGATCAGGTAGATCGGCACCAGGACGCCGACCGGCGGCAGCATCTTGGTCGACAGCATCCAGAGCAGCAGGTCCTTGGTCCGCTTGCCGGGGAAGAAGGCCATCGAGTACGCGGCGGGCACCGCGAGCACGAGCGCCAGGAGCGTCGAGCCGAACGCGATCACGATGCTGTTCAGCGCGAAGCGGATGTAGTCGGCGCGGGCCTGCACCTCGACGTAGTTCTCGAGCGTCGGGGTGAAGAACAGCGACGGCGGGGTCTGCACCGCGGCGATCTCGGTCTTGAAGCTGGTCAGCACCATCCAGAAGATCGGGAAGAAGATCAGCGCGGCCGCACCCCAGCCGAGGGCCGCCATCAGGACCTTGTCGCGCAGGGTCTGGGTCATCTGCGGTCCTCCTCAGGCGTCGAGATTGCGGGCGACGGCGCGGATCAGGAAGATCGCGACGATGTTGGCGAGCACGATCGCGATCACGCCGCCTGCCGAGGCGCCGCCGACGTCGAACTCGAGGAGCGCCCGCATGTAGATCAGGAACGCGAGATTGGTCGACGCGAGCCCCGGCCCGCCGGAGGTCGTGACGAAGATCTCGGCGAAGATCGTCAGGAAAAAGATCGTCTCGATCATCACCACGACCGCGATCGCGCGGCCGAGATGCGGCAGGATGATGAACCAGAACATCGAGAGCGCGCCGGCGCCGTCCATGCGCGCGGCTTCCTTCTGCTCGGCGTCGAGCGACTGGATCGCGGTCAAAAGGATCAGCAGCGCGAACGGCGTCCACTGCCAGGCGACGATGATGACGATCGAGGTCAGCGGCAGATTGGCGAACCAGTCGATCGGCCCGAAGCCCAGGCTCCGGCTGATCCAGGCGAACAGGCCGTTGACCGGGTGCATCAGCATGTTCTTCCAGATCAGCGCGCTGACCGTCGGCATGACGAAGAACGGCGCGATCGCGAACAGGCGGGCAACGCCCTTGCCGGCGAAGTCCTGATCGAACAGGACCGCGAGCAGCGTGCCGAGCACGACCGTGATCACCAGCACCCAGCCGACCAGCAGCAGCGTATTGAGGAGCGCGGTCCAGAGGGCCGGGTCGGTCAACAGGAACTGGTAGTTCTCGATTCCGGCGAAGCCCGTGATCGTGGGCGTGACCAGATTGTAGCGCTGGAACGAGAACCAGAGCGTGAGCACCAGCGGCACGATCATCCACATGAAGAGGATGATCACCGAGGGCGCGAGCAACGGCATCGTGTTGACGTCGCGCCGGCTCCGGCGCCGCTTGCCGGGGGCCGGCAACGCGGCCGCGGCGGCCTCTGCGGGTGCTGACTGAGCCATGGCGGCCTCCTTGGAAGTCAGGCTCGGGACGGCAGGCGGGGCGGGCCGGGCGCGTCGGCCGACGCCCGGCCCCGAGCCTCCGTGCGGTTACTTCGGATAGCCCGCCTGCTTCATGGTCCGCTCGGTGCTGCGCTGGGCCGCGGCGAGCGCCTGGTCGACCGACATCTGGCCGGTCAGCGCAGCCGCGATCATCTGCCCGACCTGGGCGCCGATCGCCTGGAACTCCGGAATGCCGACGTACTGGACGCCGCTATACGGCTTCGGATTGGCGGTCGTGTTGATCGGGTCGGCGGTCTCGATCGCCTTCTCGACGAAGGCCGCGAACGGGGCTGCCTTCTGGTAGTCGGGATTGTCGTAGGTGGACTTGCGGGTGCCGGGCGGGGCGGCGACCCAGCCCTGCTTCTCGCCGACCAGCTTGATGTAGTCCTTCGAGGTCGCCCACTCGACGAACGTCTTGGCCGCGTCCTTGGCGTCGGACGAGGTCGGCACGGCGAGCGCCCACGACCACAGCCAGTTCGCGCCCTTCGGCCAGCCGTCGACCGGCGCCTGGGCGAAGCCGAGCTTGTCGGCGACCTGCGACTGCTGCGGATTGAACAGCAGGCCGGCGGCGACCGTGGCGTCGACCCACATCGCGCATTTGCCGGTCGAGAACAGCGCCAGGTTCTCGTTGAAGCCGTTCGAGCTCGCCCCCGGAGGACCGTAGCTCTTGAGCAGGTTGACGTAGAAGGTCACCGCCTCCTTCCACGGCTTGGTGTCGAGCTGGGGTTTCCAGTTCATGTCGAACCACTGGCCGCCGAAGGTGTTCACGAGCGTGCTCAGGAACGCCATGTTCTCGCCCCAGCCGGGCTTGCCGCGCAGGCAGATGCCGTAGACGCCCTTGCTCGGGTCGTTCAGCTTCTTGGCCCACTCCTCGGCCTCGGACCACTTCGGCTGATCGGGCACCTTGATGCCGGCCTCGTCGAACAGGTCTTTGCGGTAGAACAGCATCGAGCTCTCGGCGTAGAACGGCAGCGCGTACAGCTTGTCCTTGTAGGACAGGCCGTCGCGCACCGGCTTGAGCACGTCCTGGACGTCGTAGTCGGCGGGCAGACTGTCCATCGGCTCGAGCCAGCTCTGGGCCGCCCAGATCGGCACCTCGTAGGTGCCGATGGTCATCACGTCGAACTGCCCCCCATGGGTCGCGATGTCGGTCGTGGCCCGCTGGCGGAGCACGTTCTCCTCGAGCACGACCCATTCGAGCTTGATGTCGGGATGCTGCTGCTCGAACGCGGACGAGAGCTTCTGCATGATGATCATGTCGCCGTTGTTGACGGTGGCGATCGTGACCGTCGCGGCCAGCCCGGGCCCGGCACCGGCCAGCAGAGCCGCGGCGGCCGCGGCGATCAAGAAGCGCGTCTGCATGTCAGCAGCCTCCCCTGGTTCGAGCATTTGCCCATATGCTGGGCGAATGCTCGAACATTCGGGCGCGCCTGTCAAGCGGCCAGTTGATCGCGCCGCGCGCGGCGCGCGCGGCCATGCAGCTTCAAGGAGAGCGCGGGTCAGCCCTCGAGGATGCCGCGGGCGGCGACCTCATCGGTGATCAGGCCCGAGACCAGGCGGCCGCGCAATGCGGCCGCGATCGCCCGGATCTTGCTCGGGCCGCCGGCGACGCCGATGGTCAGGCGCTCCAGCGGCAGCCGGTGCGGGATCGCGGTCAGGCGGGCGTTGCTGCCGCCCTCGATCAGCCGGCCCCCGGCGTCGAACGCCCAACCGGTGATGTCGCCGACCGCGCCGAGGCGGACCAGCTCGTCGTGCTCGGCCTCGGTGATGAAGCCGTCGCGCAGCAGCGGCGCGTTGCGGTCGCGCTCGAGCGTCCCGATGCCGAACATGGCCATGCGCGCACGGTCGGCCAGCGCCCGGATCAGCTGCCAGGGTCGCTGGCTCTCGAGCAGTGCCCGCTCCTCGACCGTGTCGGTGACGACGCTGGTCGGCACCGGATAGCAGGCGGCGCCGATCCGCTCGGCGAGCCGCATCACGACCTCGAACGCGGTCGCGCGGCCATCCCGCGTGGTCGTGCCGACCAGGGACACGATCTTGTGCTGCGGCCGCTCCATCGGCTCGACCTGGCCGACCGCGCTGCGCAGCGTCCGGCCGGTGCCGAACGCGAGCACGGTCGGTGCCCGGCGCGAGAGGTGCGCCTCCAGCTGGCGCGCCGCCGCGGCGCCGAGCCCGAGCACGCCGTCGACGTCGGCATCGCCCGGCACGACCTCCGCGTAGTCGAGCCGGAACCGGTTGCGGAGCGCGTCCTCGAGCTCGGCGCAGGCACGCAGCGGGTGATCGATCCGGAACGTGATCAGGCCCTCGGCGACCGCGGCCGCGACCAGGCGCTGGGCGGCCTGGCGCGAGACGTTGAGCTTGCTCGCGAGCTGGTCCTGGGTGTTGCCGGCGACGTAGTACAGCCAGGCCGCGCGGACCGCCAGATCGCGCCTGCGGTCCTGGGCGCGCAGGCCGGAGAGCTCTCTCGCGTCGGGTCGGTCGAGCATGGGCCACGGCTCTTGGCAGATGCGTGACCGCACCTATGCACGAAGCGTGCCCGCCATCAACGGCGCAGGCGACCGACCCGCACGGAGGAGCGCGCAGCGGAACCGACCGACCGACCCCGCCGGCTGTTCATCAGCGACGTCGCCCGCCTGCGAACTCCGGATCTGCGGCCCTCACCTCGATCGCGGCCGTCGGCCTGCGGCACCTCCGTCGGCTGCGAGAGCGGCGCGCGGGACCTGGCTGTCCCATGCGGGACACAACGCCCGCCGCGGCCTCACCGCGGACGGTGCCTGCCGGCGATCCCCTATTCCAGTCGAGATTGATCGGGCCGCGCGATCGCGGCCCGAAGCGCTGCGGATTGAAAGGCGCGCCTGCGGGTCCTGAGCGATCACTCCCTAAGGAATTTCGAGACCGCCTCGTAGAGCTGGCCGCGGTTCTTCTCGAAAATCACGAAGTGCGTGGCATCCTTGATCAGCACGCTCTCCTTGACGGGCGCGTTGGTCAGATCTCGCATCAGCACCTCGCGGTCCTCCGGATAGGACCAGGTGTCGTATTCGCCGGCGATCACGAGCACCGGCACGTAGATCGAGGAGGCGTTCCAGATCCGGCGCCCGGTCGCCTGCATGAAGGTGTCCTCGAGCACGCCGTTGGGCGCCCGCAGCGACGGCGGGTTGCGCGTGCCGCTGGTCGGATCGGTGGCGAGCGCCGCCGCGTTGAAGGCGTCGGCGACCCCGCGCTCGCGGTACTGATCCTTGTCGTCGATCGGGATCTCGCCTTCCCAGCGCTTGTCGTTGCTGGCTGCGGTGCCCAGCCGGTAGGCACCCAGCCCGTAGTTGAACTGGTAGGGGTGACGGCGGTCCTGCAGGCTGGAACCGGGCCCGAGATTGGTGTGCAGCGGGAACGCGTAAGCCGGCGCGTACATCACCAGCTTGTTGAGCTTGTCGCTGTGCAGCGAGGCGTAATAGCCGCCGAGCGTCGCTCCCCAGGACCAGCCGATCAGGTTGACCTTCTGGACACCCCGCTGCTGTCGGATGTGGTCGACCGCGGCGTCGATGTCGCGGATCGCGAGATAGGATCGGGTGAGCGGCCGGTGGTTCGCGGCCGGCTCGTCCATCGCCGGCTCGCGCGTCGAAAAGCCGTAGTTGCGGTAATCGACCATGTAAACGACGTAGCCTTCCCGCACCAACCGATCTGCCCACGAGTAATCTTTGTACTGCAGGTCGAAATCCGGGGTCGACGGGAAGGTCGCCCCGTGCAGGAACAGGATGATATTGTCATTGCTGAAATGGGCATTGCCGTCGGCCATCTTCTCGCGGATGAAGAGCTTGATGCCGGGGTCTTCGGCGTCGATCTGGTAATCCTGCTTGACGATCCTGACCTCGGCCTGGGCCGCCAAGCCCGGCGGGGCCAAGGCCAAGCCGACGAAGCCGCCGATCACGAGAGCAGCGATGGCCCTGCGCAAGGGCGCCTGTCCGGTCGCGGATGCCATCGGTGCGCCTCCCTGTTCGTTCGGTCTCCGGGCCGGTTCCCTGCCAGCGGGCCAGGACCGCGCTTCAGCCGCCGAGGCGGACCGGGACGACCCCGCCCGATCCGTTCGCCCGCACCGGGAGCCGCCTCATCCTGCACCTGCCGACCCGGCGAGCGCCTTCACAGGTCGGTGATCCACAAATGGCGGTCTCCGAGGATTCCGGACCGCTGGCGCGCGCCTTGCGGGCCAGCGGCCTGCGTGCGGCCGCTCGTCAGGCTTGGTCGGCCGGCCGGCCGGCAGGCATGCTTTGCGCCAGTGCGCGAGGTCGCGTAAAGAGGGGCCGGACCGCCGGACGCCCGCGCGGCTGCGGGTGACGGTCGCAGAGCGAGTGGGTTGCGATCATGGCCGATGCCCCAACCGACGCCCGGGCCCTGCTCGAGCGGATCGAGCGCGACGGCGTCAAGACCGTCGACGTCCGCTTCACCGATCTGCGCGGCCGCTGGCAGCACATCGGGCTCGCGGCGGCCACCCTCACGCCGCTGCTGCTCGAGGAGGGCCTGCTGTTCGACGGCTCGGCGATTGCCGGCTGGCGCGACGTCAGCCAGTCCGACATGCTGCTCAAGCCCGACCTCGGGAGCGCGGTGCAGGACCCGTTCAGCGCCCAGCCGAGTCTGATCCTGATCGCGGGCGTCGCCGAGCCCGGCACCGGCCTCGGCTACGAGCGCTGCCCGCGCTCGCTCGCCGAGCGGGCCGAGGCGCATCTGGCCGCGAGCGGCATCGCCGATCGCATCGCCGTGGCGCCCCAGGCCGAGTTCTTCGTGTTCGACGACGTCCGGTTCGAGGTCCGGACCCAGGAGGGATATTGGCGGGTCGACGCCGAGGAGGGGCCGTTCAATTCCGGCACCTGCTACGAGGTCGGCAACCGCGGCCATCGGCCCCAGCCGGGCGCGCCGCTCGCCGTGCCGCCGGCCGATCAGGGCGCCGACCTGCGCGCCGAGATGGCGGCGATGCTCGAGAGCATGGGGCTGGAGGCGCTCCGGTACCATCACGACCTCGCACCCTGCCAGCACCGGCTCAGCCTCGGCTTCAGCGATCTCAGGACCAGCGCCGACCGGCTGCAGATCTACAAGTACGTGGTCCAGAACGTCGCCAGCTCCTATGGCAAGACCGCGACCTTCATGCCGAAGCCGATGGCGTTCCAGCCGGGCGCGGGGCTACAGGTGCAGCAGGCGCTCTGGCAGGGCGAGCGGCCGGTGTTCGCGGGCCAGGGCTATGCCGACCTGTCGGAGCTGTGCCTGCGCTACATCGGCGGCATCCTGCAGCACGCGCGCGCGCTGAACGCGTTCACCAACCCGACCACCAACAGCTACCGGCGCCTGATCCTGGGCGGCGGCGCGCCGCGCCAGCTCGCCTATGCCGCGCTGAACCGCTCGGCCGCGGTCCGGGTGCCGTTCGCCGCGCGGCCGGAGGACAAGCGGGTCGAGGTCCGGTTTGCCGATCCCGCCGCCAACCCCTATCTCGGGTTCGCGGCGCTGCTGATGGCCGGGCTCGATGGCGTCGAGCGCCGGATCGACCCGGGCGAGGCGATGGACCGCAACCTCTACGACCTGCCGCCCGAGGAGGTCGACGAGCTGCCGACCGTGTGCCGGACGCTCGCCGAGGCGCTCGACGCGCTCGACCGGGACCGGGAGTTCCTGACCGCGGGCGAGGTGTTCACCGACGACCTGATCGATGCCTACATCGCCTTGAAGCGGGCCGAGATCGAGGCGATCGAAGCCGTCCCGCACCCGCTCGAGTTCCAGCTCTACTATTCGGTCTGACCTAGAGGTTGCGCGCCCGCGCGGCCCGATCGGCGCGCCGGCGGTCACTTCAGCGGGATGATCAGGTCGCGCTGATACCGCAGCACGTAGGCCAGCAGGCTGTAGAGGAACAGGAGCTCGCCCGCGGATTCCGCGCCGTCCTCGACGTGGAACGCGATCTCGCGGATCAGCGCATGGTGGGCATAGAAGTCGGCGAGCGCGCCCTCCAGCATCTCGAAACCGACCGCGCCGCCGACGAACAGGGCGCCCGCGAGCAGGAAGCGGATCCGGAAGGCCGGCTCGAGATGCCGGAGGAAGCCGAGATAGGCGATCCCGACCCCGGCGACGAAGGCCAGTCCCGGGATCACCCACGCATAGAGGAAGATGCCGGAGGTCCCGAGCAGATCGTGGAGCGGCTTGATCGTCATCTCGTGGATGCTGACCGCCTCGTCCAGCGAGAGGCCGCAGAAGATGATCCCCAGAGCGAGCCAGTGGCGCGCATAGGCGGCACCCTGGTGCCTTTTCAGGGTGCCGATGTGGAGCAGAACCAGCGCGCAGAGCAGCAGCAGCACCGTCGACAGCCAGGCGCCGACGGTCTGCTCGCCGCCGACGTCGAACTTGAGCAGGCACTTGGTCACCCTGGAGAGGTGCTCGAACGCCAGCGGCTCGGCCTCGCGCGGCACGCCCGCGCGCAGCCGCAGGTACGCGCCGGCGAAGCTCGCGGCCTGCACGTCGACGACGGCGAGCGCGAGCGCCCTCACGGTCGCGCCGATGTCGAGCCGGAAGTCCGGCGCGCCCGCGGCAGCGGAAAGTCGCAGTTCGGCAGTCCCGATCATCGCCGGTCCACTCCAATGACCAGGCGCTGATCCAACCACGAATCGATTTCTTTTTGCTCAACGCCGGAGCCGGCGCCGGACCAGTGCGGCGCGCCTTGCTTGGCCGCCGGTCACCGATCGGCTACAGATCGGCGACCGACGCCGGGGCGACCCGGCGAGCCGCCGGTCGGAAATCCGTGCGCCGCTGGCTCGGAGTGAAAAGTCATGCGCGGAGCGCTCGCGAGGCCGTGCCGATGAGCAGTCTCAGAAGGTGGCTGGGCGTGCTGGTCGCCGGCGGCGGGTTTGCGCTCCTGCTCGCCAGAGCGGCGCTTGCCGAGCCGGCGACGATCACGCTGCTGCATACCAACGACGTCTATGAGATCGCGCCGGTCGAGGGGCAGGGCGGGCTTGCCGAGCTCGCGACCCTGCTCCGGCAGGAGCGCGCCCGGAGCGCGCACAGCCTCACGACCTTCGGCGGCGATCTGATCTCGCCCTCGGTGCTCTCGGGGCTGACCAAGGGCGCGCAGATGATCGATCTGTTGAACCGGCTCGGGGTCGACATCGCCGTGCTCGGCAATCACGAGTTCGACTACGGACCCCTGCTGCTGGCCGAGCGGATCGAGGGCTCGCGCTTTACCTGGCTCGGCACCAACGTGCTCGGGCCGGACGGCAAGCCCGCGGCCGGCACGGTCGCAACCAAGGTGATTGAGGTCGCGGGCTACAGGATCGGGTTCTTCGGGCTGCTGACGCCCGAGACCGAGGTGCTCTCGTCGCCCGGGACCGGCATCAGCTTCACGCCGGTCGCCGAGGCCGCCGCGGCTGCGAGCCGGGAGCTGCGCGCGGCCGGCGCCGATCTGATCGTGGCGCTGACGCACGAGGATCTGGCCGACGATCGCGCGCTCGCGCGCCGGGTCAAGGGCATCGACGTCATCCTCGGCGGCCACGACCACGACCCGATCACGATCTACGAGGGCGGCACGCTGATCGCCAAGGCCGGTCACGACGCCTACTACCTCGCGGCGATCGACCTTCGCCTCGACCGGGTCGAGAAGCGCGGCAAGAAGGTCCTGGAGGTGCTGCCGTCCTGGCGCTATCTGTCGACCGCAGGCATGGCACCCGACCCCGAGATCCGGCAGGTGGTCGACCGCTACCAGGCCGAGCTCGACCAGGAGCTCAGCCAGCCGGTCGGCACCACGACCGTGCTGCTCGACACCCGGCGCGCGACGGTCCGGGTCGCGGAGAGCAATTTCGGCGATCTCGTCGCCGATGCGATGCGCGCGAGCGTCAAGGCCGAGGTGGCGCTCACCAACGGCGGCGGCATCCGCGGCGATCGGACCTACGAGCCGGGCAGCGTGCTGACCAGGAAGGACATGCTTCGGGAGCTGCCGTTCGGCAACGTGGTCATGCTGATCGAGCTGTCCGGCGCCGATCTGCTCGCCGCGCTCGAGAACGGCGTCTCGGAGGTCGAGGACGCGGCCGGCCGTTTTCCCCAGATTTCC
>DATAOG010000640.1:0-1777 GCA_036265855.1 Geminicoccaceae bacterium
CGACCCTGAGCCGGACCCGCAGCGCGGCCGGCAGCGCGGCGGTGACGGCGCCGGCGAGCGTGCCGGAAAGGATCATCGCCGGGACCAGGGACCATGTGGGCAGCCCCTCGCGCGCGCCGACGAAGGCCGCGGCCATCGCGCCGGCGAGCAGCTGGCCTTCGCCGCCGATGTTCCAGAACCGGGCGCGAAACGCAACCGCGACCGCGAGCCCGGTGAGCACGAGCGGCGCCGCCTTGACCACGGTTTCGGCGAGATTGAAGCGGCTGCCGAGCGCACCCCTGAACAGGGCGCCGTAGGCATCGAGGACATCGGCGCCGGCCAGCAGGATCAGCGCGCTGCAGAGCGCCAGAGCGGCCAGGATCGCGAGCGCGGGCAGCACGATGCCGAGCCAGGCCGGCGCCTCGAGGCGCGGCTCGAGCCGGACCTGGATCACGGGCCCGGCTCCGTGCCGGCCATCAGGAGCCCGATCCTTGCGACCTCGGCCTCGGCCGCCGGCATGTCCTCGAGCACCCGGCCCTCGAACATCACGGCGATCCGGTCGGCGATCTCGAACAGCTCCTCGAGGTCCTCGCTGATCACGAGCACCGCCCGGCCGCGCGCCCGCAACGCGAGCAGCTGGCTGTGAACGAACTCCTTCGCGGCGACGTCCAGGCCGCGGGTCGGCTGGGCGGCGACCAGGACCAGCGGCTCGAATGCCAGCTCCCGGGCGAGCAGGGCCTTCTGCAGGTTGCCGCCGGACAGCGTGCCCGTGCGCACCTCGGGGCCCTGGGTCCGGATCCCGAACTTCTCGATCTGGGCGGAAGCGAAGCGCCTGGCTGCGCCGCGGTCCAGGAGGCCGCGCCGGCTGAACGGGGCCTCGCCGATCCGGGCCAGGATCATGCTGTCGGCGAGCGGCAGCGCGCTCAAGAGACCGGCGCCGAGCCGGTCCTCGGGCACGTGCGCGATCCCGAGCCGGCGGCGCTCGCGCGCGCCCGCGCCGGTCACCGTCCGCCCCGCCAGCTCGATCCGGCCGCCGCTCGCGCCGAGCGTGCCGCCGATCAGCTCCGCCAGCTCGCGCTGGCCGTTGCCCGAGACGCCGATGATGCCGAGGATCTCGCCGCCGCGCACCTCGAGCGAGACCTCCTTCAGAGCGACCGGGTGCTCGGGCCGCCGGCGCGTGCTGACCCGGTCGAGGGCGAGCAGGACCGGGCCGGGGCTTGCCGCCTCGCGGGCCGGCGCGGTCAGCTCGTGGCCGCACATCAGCAGGGCCAGCCGGCGGGCACTGAGGCTGCCGTCGTTGGCGGCGTCTGCGACCACGGCGCCCCGGCGCATCACGACCAGGCGATCGGTGATCGCCCGCACCTCGTTCAACTTGTGGCTGATGAAGATGACGCCGACGCCTTGCGCCGCCATGGTCCGGATCGCGCGGAACAGCCCTTCGGTCTCCTGCGGCGTCAGCACCGAGGTGGGCTCGTCCAGGATCAGGACCCGGGCGCCACGATAGAGCGCCTTGGTGATCTCGAGCCGCTGCTGCTCGCCGACGCTGAGCGCGCCGGCCGGGCGGTCGGGGTCGAGCCGCAGGCCATAGCGGTCGCCGAGCTCGGCCAGGCGGGCGCGCGCGCTGCTCCGGTCGAGCAAGCCGCGCCGCCCCGGCTCACCGACCATCAGGTTCTCGAGCACGCTGTGCCGGTCGACCAGATGGAAGTGCTGATGGACCATGCCGATGCCGGCCGCCAGCGCATCGGCCGGGCTGCGGATCGCGACCGGGCGGCCGTCGACCAGGATCTGGCCGGCATCG
>DATAOG010000641.1:0-1567 GCA_036265855.1 Geminicoccaceae bacterium
ACAACTTCTTCGTCACCTATTCATTCTGCTGCCCGTCGCGCACGACGATCCTGCGCGGACAGTACCCGCACAATACCCAGATCGAAGGCATCCAGCTGCCGACCGGCGGCTTCAAGAAGTTTCACGCTCTCGGGCTCGGCGATTCGACCATCGCGACCTGGCTGCACGGCGCGGGCTACCACACCGCGATCTACGGCAAGCTTTTGAACCAGTACGACCCGAGGACCGACGGGATCCTGCCCGGTTGGGACGAGTGGTACGTGGGCGACGACAACTATGCCAACTACAACTATGTATTGAACGAGAACGGCAGGATCGTGAGCTACGGCGCCCGCGGCGAGGACTACCGGACCGACGTGATCGCCCGCAAGGCGGTGCAGACGATCCGCGCGGCCAGCGCCGCCGGCCAGCCGTTCTTCCTTTATCTGGCACCCTACACGCCGCACGCGCCGGCCACCTGGGCGCCGCGCCACAACGGCCTGTTCGCCGACGCGCCGCTGCCGCGGACGCTGTCGTTCGATGAAGCCGACGTCAGCGACAAGCCCGCGATCATCCGCGACCTGCCGCCGCTCAGCGGCCCCCAGATCAAGGCCATGGAGCAGCACTATCGCGCGCGGCTGCGCTCGCTCCAGGCGATCGACGACATGGTCGAAAGCGTGGTGCGCACGCTCGAGCAGACCGGCCAGCTGCAGAACACCTACATCATCTATACCTCGGACAACGGCTTCCACATGGGCGAGCACCGGATGATCGCCGGCAAGACCACCGCCTACGAGGAAGACATCCGGGTGCCCGCGATCGTGTGCGGCCCCGGAGTGCCCGCGGGCCAGCGGATCCATGCGCTCGTGCTGAACAACGACTTCGCCCCGACCTTCGCCGCGATCGCCGGCGTCGCGCCGCCGAGCTTCGTCGACGGCCGGTCGTTCCTGCCGCTGTTCGCGAAGCCGGACCGGCCCTGGCGCCACAGCTTCCTGATCCAGCGGCGCGAGCTCGAGACCCACGAGATGACCGGCGCGGCGCGCTTCGACGCGATCCGGACCGCTGATCGGCTCTACGTCGAATATGGCGACGGCGATCACGAGCTCTATGACGTTCGGAACGACCCCTATGAGCTCGAGAGCCGGGCGAGCCGCGCCGAGCCGCTAACGTCCGAGCTCCTCGCGGCCAGGCTCGCCGAGCTTCTGAACTGCGCCGGCGCGACCTGCCGGGAGATCGAGGACCTGCCCGTCGATGTCGAGCGGACCGCTGCCCAGACCGGCGTCGAATCGAAGGCGTCATCGACCCAGTAGTTCCGTCGCGGCGCGCGCCGTGAGCCCTGGTCAACGTGCGCGGCGGCGCTGGCGCGCTGGCCCGGCGCGGGGTTTTGCGGCGCTCCTGGCGCTGGCGCTGCTGCTGGTCGGCGCCGACGCCCGGGCCGAGGTCTGCGCGAGCGCCGGCGGGCCGGCCGACCAGGTGCTCGCGCGCCTGCCCCTGTACGATCCCGGTCGCGTCGGCGCGGATGGCGGGATCCGGAGCTTCACCGAGGGCGACCCCGGCGCCACCGCCGGTCATGCGATCGTCGCGGTCG
>DATAOG010000642.1:0-3228 GCA_036265855.1 Geminicoccaceae bacterium
CCCACAAGCTGGCGGCGCCATTCTTCGCGAGCGGCCGGCTCCGCCGCTTGACGTCCTCGAGCAGCAGCACGCCCGCCGGGCGGATGACCTCGGCGTAACCGCCGGCGATGGTCAGAGATTGCAGGCGCCCGGCCTCGACCCGGTAGAAGCTCTTGTCCCCGACTTCCCGCAGGAGCGGCGGGACTGCAACGCCCTCGGCCTCGAGGCGGTCGGCGAACCAGGCCGGGCCGATCCGGTCGAGCAGCTCGAACGGGCCCCATTTCCAGTTGTAGCCGAGCCGCATCGCCTGATCGACCGCGGGAATCTCGTCGGCGATCTCGGGCACCAGCGAGGCGGCGTAGGCAAGCGTCCCCCGCATCACCCGCCAGGCATAGCGCGCGGCCGGTTCGTCGGCCTCGAACAGCGCCCGAGGGCCGCCCTCCCTGGCGGCGTCGATCGCATCCAGCCGCGGCTTCGCAGCAGTGTGGTAGTCGCCGGTCCGAAGATCGATCGCCTCCTTGACCCGCTGGCCGTTCGCCTTGACGAGCCGGTAGAAGCCGCCCTTGCCCTTGCGCCCGGTATAGCCGGTCTCGATCAGGCGAGTGATCAGCGGCCACTCGCGATCCACGTCATGGAACGGGTCCGAGGCCGGCAGCGCCGCGCGCAGGCTCGCGGCCACGTGCGGCAGCAGATCGATTCCGACGAGGTCGGCGAGCCCGAAGATGCCGGTCTTGGGGATGCCGAGCGGCCGGCCCATCACCAGGTCCGCCTCCTCGACCGGCAGCCCCATCCCGAACGCTTCGCAGAATGCCGCCTGCATCCAGTAGCAGCCGATCCGATTCGCGATGAAGCCCGGGGTGTCCTTGGCGATCACCACGCTCTTGCCGAGCCGGTGGTCGGCGAACGCCGAGATGTCGGCCTTCGCCTCGGGGCGCGTCTCCCGCCCGGCGACCACCTCGAGCAGACGCATGTAGCGGGGCGGGTTGAAGAAGTGCGTGATCAGGAAGTCGCGCCGGAAGCTCGCCGCGAGGCCCCTGGTGAGGCTTTCGAGCGGCAGGGTCGAGGTGTTCGAGGAGACGACCGAGCCCGATTTCCGGACGCGTCCGATCTTCGCGTAAAGAGCGCGCTTGACCTCGAGCTTTTCGACCACGGCCTCGACGATCCAGTCGACCTCGGCGAGCCGTGGGAGATCGTCCTCGAGATTGCCGGGGGTGACCAGGCGGGCGGCTTCTCTGCTCATGAAGGGCGCGGGATCGGCCTTGACCATGCGTCCGAGCGCGTCGCTCGCGAGTGAGTTGCGGTCGGCGGCGCCGTCGGGGACGATGTCGAGCAGGAGGACCGGGACGCCGGCGTTGGCGATCTGGGCGGCGATCCCGGAACCCATCACGCCCGCCCCGATCACCGCCGCCCGCTCGATCGCCATCAGATCGCCTCCAGCACGGTCGCGATGCCCTGGCCGCCGCCGATGCACTGGGTCGCAAGCCCGTAGCGCCGGCCCTCGCGCTTCAAGAGTGCCGCGGTCTTGCCGGTGATCCGGGCGCCGGTGGCGCCGAGCGGATGGCCGAGCGCGAGCGCGCCGCCATCCAGGTTGAGCGTCTCGGGGTCGATCGCGAGGTCGCGCACGCAGGCGAGCGCCTGGGAGGCGAACGCCTCGTTCAATTCGACGACCTCGATGTCGCCGATCTCGAGGCCGGCGCGGCCGAGCGCCTTGCGGGTCGCCGCGACCGGCCCGATGCCCATGATCTCGGCGGCGCAGCCGGCGACGGCGACGCTGCGGATCCGAGCGAGCGCGTCGAGCCCGTGCTTTTGGGCGTAGTCCTCGGTGCAGACCAGGACCGCGGCCGCGCCGTCGGTCAACGGCGAGGAGGTTCCGGCGGTGACGCTGCCGTGCTCGTCGAACGCGGGCTTCAGGCTGGCGAGCGCTTCCCGGCTGGTCTCCGGCCGGATGCAGCCGTCGGCATCGACGGTTCCGCCGTTGGTGCGGACCGGCACGATCTCGTCCGCGAATTTCCCCAGCTCGCGCGCGGCGGCCGCCTTGCGGTGGCTCTCGACCGCGAAGTCCTGCTGGGCATCGCGGGTGATCTGGTATTGCCTTGCAACGTTCTCGGCGGTCACGCCCATGCTGTCATAGGCCTGCGGATACTCGGCGACGAGCTTCGGGCTCGGCAGCGGGTTGTAGCCGCCAATCGGCACCCGGGTCATCGATTCGACCCCGGCGCAGACGAACACGTCGCCGGCATCGAGCTGGATCGCGCCCGCCGCCATGTGGATCGCCTGCATCGAGGAGCCGCAGAAGCGGTTGACCGTGGTGCCGGCGACCGCGATCGGCAGGTGCGCCAGAAGGCCGATCAGGCGCGCCATGTTCATGCCCTGCTCGCCCTCGGGAAAGGCGCAGCCGACGATCACGTCCTCGATGTCGGCGGGCTCGACGCCGGTGCGCGCGATCAGCGCCGCGACCACCTCGGCGGTCAGCTCATCGGGGCGGACCTTGGTGAGCGCGCCCTTGTGCGCGAAATGGAACGGCGAGCGGGCATAGCCGGCGATCACCACGTTTCTCTTCATGGAGAGGGTCCCCTTCGACGGCAGGTGCAGAGCAACGGTAGCGGACAAGCAAGGATCGAAGCGCCGACCGTTGATATGGTATGCCCTGATCCGGATCGATAGCCGAGGTTAAGGGTCCGGGGCTAACGGAACTTAAATCAGCGCGGGCGGGGTCATGAGCGACGTCTATGAGGCACTTGGCGTGCCGACCATCATCAATGCCAAGGGGCCCTCGACCCGGCTGTCGGGCGGCATCATGCGCCCCGAGGTCGCGCTCGCGATGGTCGAGGCCTCGCGCCATTGCGTCGACATGGCAGCCCTGCAGGCGCGGGCGAGCGCCATCATCGCCGATGCGACCGGCGCCGAGGCGGGCTACGTGACCTCGGGCGCGGCCGCGGGCCTGCTGCTCGGCACGGCCGCCTGCGTCACCGGCCTCGATCCCGGCCGCATGAACCGGCTGCCCGACACCACCGGCATGAAGAACGACGTCGTGATCGTACGCAGCCAGCGCAATCTTTACGACCATGCGCTCCGCGCCGCCGGCGTCCGGCTGGTCGAGGTCGGCCTGCCCGATCGCTACGCCGGCGCCGGCGTGCGCGATGCCGAAGCCTGGGAGATCGGGGACGCGATCTCTGAGCGGACTGCGGCGGTGCACTGGGTCGCGGCCGCGACCGCCCGGCCGGCGCTGGAGGAGGTGGTCGAGGTCGC
>DATAOG010000643.1:0-4690 GCA_036265855.1 Geminicoccaceae bacterium
CAGCTGGGTGCTGATCAGGTTGAGCGCCTCGGCCGGGATCAATTGCCCAATCGCGCTGACCTGCTTCTCGACCGAGCCCGGATCGGCGATCAGGCCATAGAACGAGACAAAGGCCGTGATCGCTGGAAAGATCGCCAGCAGACTGTAAAAAGCGACGCCGGCGGCGATGATCGAGACGTTGTGCTCGCCGACCTGCTGCCAGACCCGCCACAGGATGTCGCGCCAGCCAGGGCGGGGAATCTCGCTCGGCCGATCGGCGGCGCGACCGCGATCCTCCCGCCTGGCTTCCGGCCCACCCCCTGCGCTTGCCCGGCCGGAGGCCGGCGCTTCCTTCCCGGTCTGATCCCGACCGCCGGCACGCCTCACGGCATCGGCTCGCCGACTCCTCGATCCTGGGGGCGGGTCTCTGGACGATTCTGCCAGCCCGAATCCTGTGATTCCTGCGGGTTGACCTCCCGTCCGCCCTCCGGATCGACCTCTTGCTTGGCCGCTTCGGCCGCGGCCTCGGCCACGCTGGCAAACTTGTGGCGGACGCTCTCGGCGGCCGATGCCACGCCCTCTGGGCTCAAACCCTGCTCCTTCGCCTCCTGCCCGGCTGCCGTATAGGCCGCGCTGGCGGCTGCTTCGGCCTTGGCATATCCCTCGCGACCCGCCGCCCAGGCCCTGCGCTTCAGATCATCGCTGGTTTCGCCCATCAACTCGTCCTCGCGGCGGGTCGCCGGCAGGGCGGCTCCAAGCGCTGCGCCGGCCGCGAGCCCTAGTGCACCAAGGACCAGCGGCTGGCGCTGCAGGACGTGGAAGAAGCTCTCGCGCGCCCGGCCGCGATAGTGGCGGGCCTGCACACCGGTGCGACGCGCGCGCTCGCTGATCTCGGCCCCCATGCTCGCGGCCCGGTCACGCGCGCTGTCGGCCATCCGGCTCATGCGGCCGCCGGCCTCCTTGGCGGCCTCCCACGCGCGGCCGCCCGCCTCTGCCAGGCCCTCGGCCGCCTGCGCGCCCGCCGGGGAGCCAAACTGTTCGTGCCCGGCCCCGACCTCGGGCCAGTCCGGGTCGAAAGTGTCGTCACGATCCGGCCCGCCATTGCGCCCTCTGGAGCCCAACATCATCCAGACCAGACCCACGCCCACCAGCGCGGCCGGTACCGGGTTTTGGCGGAGGATCTGCCCGAAGTTCCGGGCGAACTCGCCCCCGTTGTCGCGCAGATAGTGCGCGACCTGGTCGAACAATTGGCCCGGCGACAGACGCCCCTGGATCGCGTCCAAGGTGTCCTCGACTTCGGCGCGGCTCTGTCGCACCTCCCGCTCGAGCTCTGCCGATGACCTCGAGCCGGGATCGGTGCTGGCCTGGGATTCATACTGCGTCGTCATGACAAATGCTCCTCTGCGACCTGCGCATCTCGCTTCAGGGCATCGACCGTGCGGCTGGGCACGAGTTGGCTGGCCCTAAGATTCCGGATGCCCATGTGGATCAAAACGTAGGCGAGCACGGCGACGGCGACGCCCACGATCGCCGCCGCGGCCGCCGGCGGTAGCCCGGCATCGGCAATAGCGATGACAATCGCCTCCAGCAGCACGATCAGCGCCGCCAGCGCCAGCACGCCGCCCGCGGCGATCACCGCGACCGCGCCGCCCGCCTGGCTGATCTTCTCCGAGGTCTCGGCGCGCGCGAGCTGGATTTCCTTCCGGAACAGCGTGGTGATGCTGCTGCCGAGATCGGCGACCAGATCCCTCAGCGACCTTTCCTCCATCGGCTTCACACCTCCGTGGCGCCGGCCCGCCACCGATCCTCGCGCCGCGCCCCCGAACTCTTCATGAAGCGGCCGAGCGCAAGACCCGCGGCCACCGTGCCGCCGATGAACGCCACCGGCTGTCGGCGGGCGAACTCCTCGACACTCTCCACGACCTCGCTCAGGTCCCGGCGGCGCAGCGCTTCTGACACTTGCTCGAGGCTCTGCGCCACCTGCTCGAAGACTCCGGCCCCCAGCTCCTGCTCGCGCCGATTGAGGTCGTCCGCGGCTGTCCTAAGTGCGCTGGCAAGACCCGAGACCTGCTCGGCCACCGAGTCCTTCTGCCGATCGGCCGCCGCGCTGGCTCGCTCCTTGGCATCCGCCGCCAGGTCACGGGCCTGCTCCTTCAGATCGTCGACCGCCGCCCGTGCCTGGCCACGGATTCCCTCTGCGAGGCGCCCGGCTTGACCCGCCGCTCGGTCGGCCGCGTCCTCTGAAGTTTGCTCGAACGTGTCTTGGCTTGCCGCTGCCATAGAAGCCTCCGCGGAATTCGGTTCAGCACGAACGATCAAGCTACCGCGGTCACGCCGGGGGGCGCCGACCAGCGGTCCTTTGTGTCCCCGCGTCAACACGGGATCGGAAGATGAGTTCCCCTAACGAAGGGCAGATTGGGCGCGCTCCAGGCGGGTCGGTCTAGACCGACCAGGATCGCGACCGAGCGGCGACCCAGCCGGTCCCGGCCCGAAAATCGGCGGTCTCGCCGCTTCGGCCCGGGCGCCCGAGCACTACGCGCAGGCGCTCTGGTATCGGTTCGTTGAGGACCTCGTGGCCGATCTGCTTCAGCGCGTCGTTCTGGCGACGCAGCGTCTCGACTTCGCAGGCGACCTCGGGATGGTCGAGCAGATAAGCGGTCACGGCCGCGAGGTCGCGACCATCGAGCTGGCCGTCGACGAAGGCCTGGATCTGCTCGTCGCTGGGCAGGCGGGGCAGGATCATGACACCGCACTCGGCAGGGGATCAGTCCTGTCCGCAACCTGCCCCGCCTCCTCAAGGGCGTCGCGCAATGCCTGGCGCGCCCGCGACAGACGCGATCGGACGGTCCCTACCGGCACGTCCAGGACCGCGGCCGCCTCGTCGTATTGCAGGCCCTCGATCGCGACCAGCAACAGCACCTCACGGTGCTCGCCACTGAGCCGCAGATAAGCATCGCGAACCTCGAGCAGGCCGATGTGCGCGTCCTGGTTCGCGGGCACCGTGAGCATGGGATGCTCCTCGGGCATCTCGTCGGCGCGCCGGGCTCGGCGGAGGTCGTTGATGTGGCAGTTCTTCAAGATCGTGAACAACCAGGCGCGCAGATTGGTCCCCGGAGTCCAGGTCTCGTTCTTCGCGATTGCCCGGGTCAGGCACTCCTGGACCAGATCGTCGCCCCGATCGATGTCGCGCGCGAGGTATCGGGCGAACCGTCGAAGATGCGGAATCTCCGCCTCGATCAGGGTCAGGATGTCGGGCATCGGCCCCGTCCTCCCAGCGCCCAGCCCATCGTCGGCAGGCTGCTGGCTTACTTTGCCCGAAGGCGCATGGGGCTCAAAGGCCGATCGGGATGCCGAATTGCCCGCGTCGCTCGTCGCCATAGAGACGAGCCCGCACGCGCCGATGCCGACATCCTCTTCATGGGTGCGAGCACCCCGCTCTCCGATCTCTCCCTGCACAATTCCTCCCACAATGTTCGAGCCAAGCGCGGCGACGCTGCGATGCGCGCCGGCTCCCGGCCGGCGCGCATCCTCCAGAACCCTCATACCGGCGGTGGTCGGCCCCGGACCGCGTACATGACGAGGCTCACGACCAGCAGGACCAGAAAGATGAAGAACAAGACCTGTGCAATGCTCGCCGACGTTGAGGCAATCCCGCCGAAGCCGAACAGGCCGGCGATTATCGCAACGACGAGAAAGACCAGAGCCCAGTAGAGCATTTCGACCCTCCTTTCTCTTCCTGGGTCAAGAGCCGCTCGCGACCCGTCCGGGGCGCATCACGGCGGCTTCCGTTCGATCCCGCGCCAAACCGAGCGCCGGGCCGGAGGCCATCGCGCCCTACTACATCTTCTCTTCGGTCTTCTGCGCCGTGTCGCTCACCGCGCTGCCAGCCGCCTTCACGTCCTGGCCCATTCCGGACATCGTGTTGCAGCCGCTGACCGAGAGCACGAACAGCCCAGTCGCGAGCAGGCCGAGCAGCCAGGAGACGCAGCGCCGTGCCGTCGCCGTCCAGTCCTGATGCCCAAACATCCGTCGTCCTCCGTCAGTCGATCACGGGAGGCTCAACGGGTGCTAGCTGTGAAAGTTCCCGAGGCCGAGATCCCGCGCGGGAACCTTTGCGGGGCCAGCCATGTTGTTGGCGCACGGTTACGTTTGTGGAAGCCGCCGGAACCGGACCGGGCCCCCGCCAGCGGGAGAGTTCCGGCGCAGCCGAGGCTTTCGATCGAGTTCCTGTCTCCCTGGCCAATTCGGCCCCCGAGTCGGGGGCTCTTTTTTCGCCCGGCCTTGTGCGGCACCGCGTTACCTAGAGGGCCGGTGCCGCGGCAGCCCTCGCGCCGGGCGTGATGCCCGGTGACCCTGGCAGCTCAGGCTGCGGGATCGGCCTTCGGCTTTGTCAGCTTTTCCCAGGCCTTGCCGGCGCTGATCAGACAGGCCATGCCGTCCGGCCGCATGTTGACCAGTGTCCAGGTGCTGGCATTCTGCGCCGCGTATACTTGGAGCAGGCTGCCGTCGGACTGCAGGCCGACCGCGACCGGATGCTCGGAATAATGCTCGCCGAGATAGTGAGCGACCTCCTTCCAGGGCTTACAAGTGGCCTGGGGCGCCTCGGTCGGGGGCTCAGCCGCGACGTCCGTGGTGGTCAGGGCAGCGGTGAGCGCGAGGCCGATCGCAGGCAAACTCGTACGAGGCATCATGACCCTCCGATTGCCGGCCC
>DATAOG010000644.1:0-2209 GCA_036265855.1 Geminicoccaceae bacterium
CCGGTGTAGTCCTTGAGGTAGTTGTCGTGAGTGAAGAAGATCCTGGGGATCGCCGGATGGCACAGATGCAGATGGTCGATCGCGAGCAGATGACGCTCGGCCAGGCGGTACCGCACCTGATAGAAGCGGGCCAGCATCACGCGCAGCCAGGTCCGCCCGCTCTTGCCGAAGGACACGATGACGCAGTCGGCCTCGGCGATCTTCTTGGCCTGCTCGCGGCCGCGCAGCCGACGTTCGGCCCGGATCCGGACCTCGCTCGGCCTGAAGATCAGGGGGGTCAGGACGATGAGGCGCGTGAGCTTCTTTACGATCGTGTCGAGCGCTGGGCGGAGCAGGACCTGCATCAGGGTTTCCGGTCGGCAATTCTGAACGCGGGCTGCTATAGCAAGCTGCCGGCCCGGCACGCAAATGTCGCGGCCGGCGTCATGACGCGTCAGACCGGCCAGGCCTCGCGCCGCCAAGCGCTGTCCCAGAACATCCACTCAAGCCTCGCGGCGCGCACGAAGGCCTCGTGCATCTGCGTCCGCACGGCGGGCGTCGCATCGGCGGCGACCCGATCGCAGATCTCGATCACCTTGCGGACGCCGTGCGCGAACGCCTCGTCGGCGTAGGTGTCGATCCAGGCCTGGTAGGGATTGTCGGGAGCCGCGATCTCGAGCAGATGCTTGCCGACCTCCCAATAGATCCAAAAGCACGGCAGCAGCGCCGCGACGCTGACCTCGTAGGGCGCGTTGTGGGCGAGCGCCAGCAGGTAGTGGGTGTAATGAGCGCAGGTCGGCGACGGCTCGGTCGCCGCGGCCTCGGTCGCCGACACGCCGAAACGCCGGAAGAAGCCCTCGTGCAGGGCGCGCTCGACGACCACCGCCTCGCGGGCGCTGCCGGCGAACTGGATCAAGGCCTCGGCGTCCGGCGCGCGGGCCGCGGTGACCGCAAGCGCGCGTCCGAACCAGGTCAGATAGTGCGCGTCCTGGAGCATGTAGAAGATGAAGCGCTCGCGCCCGAGCGTGCCGGCGGCGAGCTCGCGATTGAACGGCAGATCGAGGATCGCGGCGTAGAGAGGTCCGATCCGCTCCCAGGCGTCCTTGGTGAAGCTCATGGGTTTTGTCCTCAGGCGAGCTGATTCCGTCCGCCGGGCGGCCGGTTGCTCCTCAACCGTTGCTGCCGGCCTTCGCCTCGAGCAGGCGCTGGAAGTCCTCGAGCTCGGCCGGGTTGAGGTCCGAGACCGCCCATAAGGTCAGCCCCGGCCGGGTCCAGTGCAGGACATTGTAGCCCTGGCGCTCCGTCAGGCTGGGCGACGAGGCTCCGACGCCCGGGTCGGGCCAGACGAACAGATTGATGACGTGCTGACGGTGTTTGTAGACGAGTGCGGCGACCGGCCGCTGGTCGAGGTAGTCGAGCCGTCCCCCGATCAGCGGGTAGCCGTCGGCCGCGAGGTCCGCGACCGGCGGCGACAGATCCAGCCGTCCATTGAACCAGGGCTTGACCGTATGCCGGTCGGACGACTGGACGTCGGCCAGATGGCCGGCCATCAGCGAGCGGATGTGGGCATCGACCAGATCCTCACGCAGGCGATCCTGCGCGCTCGGCACGGTCAGGACGAGCGCGATGCTGGCCGCCAGCATGGCGGCTCCCGCCGCCGCCGACCCGGCGCCGAGCCAGGCCCAGAACCGCTGCGGCAGGCGCGGGGGCGACGGCGCCGGTGCGCTCGCCTCGGCGAGCGCCGCACGCACGCGCGAGCGCAGCGCCTCGGACGCGGTGAAGCGGTCGGCCGAGGCCCGCACCGCGGCGCCGAGCGCGGTCTGCGCCTCGTGCGCCGCCCGGCAGGACGGGCATCCCTCCAGGTGACGCTCGAGCGTCTGCCGGCGGGCGGCGTCGAGCTCGCCATCGATCATCTGATCGACCAGACCCCGCATCTCGGCGCAGACCAAACCTAGACCTCCTTCCTCACGTCCGCGACATAGGCGCGCTGCAAGAGGCGCCGCGCACGCGAGAGGCGCGACATCACCGTGCCGATCGGGACTCCCGCGACCTCCGCGATCTCCTTATAGGACAGGTCCTCGAGCTCGCGCAGCACCAGCACCTCGCGAAACGGCAGCGGCAGCTCGCCGATCAGCCGGTTGAGCAGAGCACGGTCGGCGCTTGCGATCACGATCGTCTCCGGATCGCTCCCCGCGCCCGTGCAGCCGAGAGCGCCGCCGCCTTCAGGGTC